>NZ_JACLCT010000029.1:0-55464 GCF_014218915.1 Chryseobacterium sp. C2(2020) | reverse complement strand
GAACTGGATAAATGCATAGATGGCAAGGAAAACTAAATATAATTCAATATTTTAGCGTCGAGTTCACGTTAAATAAAGCCCTTTGTATCTTTTGTGGTTAAATTTAAAATTAGTACAGCAGAAATTATTTCCCGGTCTCCATGTTTTTTAAATCTGTTATGGATTTTATTTTGAGCTGATTTGCCTGTTTTCTTCGCATAACGAGCGCATACGCATTGTTAAATCCAATCGGTTTCAGCCAACGGACCTTGTATTTTTTGATGAATTCATTTTGTACAAACTGATAGGTAAGATCAGGGCTTTTGGTCACATTTTCAATCGTTTTATGATCCGGAGTGAGCAGAACCAGCAATCCGGTACCTGTATATTCCGGATAAAAATCCACAGCATCATTCATTAAAGCATCAAAACAGATTTTTGTTCCGCCTAATCCTGTTTTGGTTTCAACTTTATAGTTTGTGTTTCCTTCGATGAGCATTCGGTAGATTTCGGCAAGAATATATTGTTCTCCAAAAATTTTTGATCCGATCCGGACGGTTTGATTTCCCGCTTCTTTAGGTGCTTTGTACAGATTATTCCTGATTAAAAATTCTTTTGCTACTTTTTCAGGAACCTGATGAAGATAATCTGTCTGATAGTTCAGTTCGGTCATCACGGAATCATTGATTTTTCCTGAAAGAAGATTGAGCGTCTTTTCGAGATCAGGATATTTCTGCAACGTTTTTTCTTTAACAATAGGAGCGGCGAAGTAAGGCGGAAATATTTTTTTATCATCATTCAGAACCAAAAGATCATATGCTTTTATTCTTCCATCGGTAGAATATCCGCTGATAAGGTCTAGTTTGCCTTCATACAAAGCTTTGTACATGAGAGCGTCATTAACAACCGAAGGATTGACATCCAGCTGATAAATCTTTTTTAAGCCGATATCTCCATCTTTTCTTCCCATAAATTCAGGGGTAAAACCTGCTTTTAATCGGGTTGATGAGTTTTTATTCCAAAAATAAACTCCTCCTGCAACAATCAGCAGTAAAGGAATAATCCATATCATTTTTCTGATTGTACGGTATTCTGATTTCTGAACAAAAGCAATCATCTGATCTACAATAACTGCCAGTAAAGCGGCCGGAATTGCTCCTGCAAGAATCATATTGGAATTATTCAGGGAAATTCCGCCAAAGATAAATTCTCCCAAACCTCCCGCTGCAACAAAAGAAGCCAATGTTGCGACTCCAACGTTGATTACTGCGGCAGTTCTTATTCCGGCAACGATAACCGGCATTGCTAAAGGTAATTCTACTTTCAGAAGTAACTGGCTTTTTGTCATTCCCAAAGATTTTGCCGCTTCAATGATATTGTCATTTACTCCCGAAATTCCTGTATACGTATTTCGGATGATGGGTAATAAAGCGTAAATTAACAGTGCGACAATGGCGGGTTGCGGTCCGATCCCGAAAACGGGAATCATAAAACCTAGCAAGGCAATGCTTGGAATTGTTTGTAAAATTCCTGCAACCGTTAAAACCGGAGTGGCTAATTTCTTTTTCCGGCTGATGAGAATTCCCAACGGCAAACCGACAGCAATTGCCAACAACAGGGCTATAAAGGTTAATCCCAAATGCTGGATTACCTGAATATAAATCTTGTGTTGCTGCTCAACAAGAAACTGCCATAAACTTTGCTGCATCAGGTCAACTGTTTTTGTCGGTATTCATTAAAAGAAGCCGTAATTATATTGTAAAGTTCAGCATCTCCGGAATTTGTACTGAGATCCTGCAAAACATTCCAGATATTCTGATCTTCATTAAATCTTTTTTCTGAAACATTTTTAAATTGCAGATCTGAAATTTTCGTGATTTGATATTCTAATGTCAAACGGTTATTGGCAAAGAAATTTTTCACAAAATCATTTGCAGGACGGTAAATCATTTCTTTCGGGGTTCCGATCTTTATTATTTTTCCTTTATCCATAAGACATATTCTGTGTCCCAATTCGAAAGCTTCAGATACATCGTGGGTTACCAGAATGATGGTTTTATTTTTAAGCTCGTCCAGCGTTTTAAACTCATTATGAATCTCAGATTTCGTCATATTATCCAATGCTCCGAAAGGTTCGTCCATCAGTAAGACTGGAGTATTGGCGATTAAAGCTCTGGCTATTCCGACGCGTTGCTGTTGTCCGCCGCTTAATTCGTGGGGAAATCTGTTTAAAACATCACCGGATAAATGTAATTTCTGAATAAGCTCCTCCGTTCTGTCTTTAATCTGCTTTAAGTTCCATTTTTGAAGTTTCGGAACGACGGCGATATTTTCTGCAACCGTATAATGGGGAAAAAGCCCTGAATTCTGCATGACATAACCGATTCCCATTCTCAGTTGCTCAACGTTATGATCCTTGATATTTTTACCATCGATTAAAATTCTTCCCGAATCTGACTCGATAAGCCGGTTGATCATTTTTAAAGTTGTTGTTTTTCCGCAGCCGCTTGTTCCCAGCAATACCAGAATTTCCTTTTCATGAGCAGCAAAGGAAATATCGTCCACAGCGGGACGATTTTTAAAACTTTTGGAAACAGATTCTACCGTAATCATCAATGGGAATTATTTAGCCAGTCGGATTCCTGTAAACTGCCATTGCAGTGATGTGGGAAAGAAATTTCTGTATGTTTTCCGGCTGTGTCCTTTTGGTGTTGCTAATGAAGCGCCTCTTAACACCATTTGATTGACCATAAATTTTCCGTTATACTCTCCTACTGCTCCTTCTTCTTTTTTAAATCCCGGATACGGAAGATAAGCACTTCCTGTCCATTCCCAGCGTTTTCCCCAGTCAAATTTTCCGGAAGCGACTTCCCATTCCGCTTCGGTAGGTAAACGCATTCCTTTCCAAGAGGCAAAAGCCGATGCTTCAAAAAAGTTGATGTGACAAGCGGCTTCGTCGGGAGTGATTTCTTTTAAACCGTTCAACGTGTACTGCATCCATTTACCCTCAATAAAATGCCAGTATAAGGGAGCTTTTGCCTGATTTTCTTTCACCCATTCCCAACCTTCCGCATGCCAATGTCTGAAATTTTCATATCCTCCGTCATTCATAAATTCCAGATATTCTGAATTGGTTACTAATCGGTTTGAGATTTGGAAATCATTGAGATATACTTTATGTCTGTTCAGTTCATTATCAAAACAAAATCCTTCTCCTTCAAATCCTATTTCATAAATTCCTTCCTTAAAAGAAAGCATTTCAAAATTTTCAGGTTCTGATTTTTCTAACGGAAAATTTTCGTTGTAACCGGGAAATAAAGGATTGTGACCGAGAATATATTTGATATCGGTTAATAATAATTCCTGATGCTGCTGTTCGTGGTTTAAACCTAGTTCAAAGAGTTTTTTAAGATCATCGGATAAGTCGTTGTTTAAAAGAAAAGTTTCCATCTGTTCATCGACATATTTCCGATACTGAAAAATATCTGCAACCGAAGGCCGGCTTAAGTTTCCTCTGTCTGTCCGGATTACTCTTGCCCCAATGGTTTCGTAATAACTGTTGAAAACGAAATTATATTGGGGATTAAATACCTCATAACCATCAAGATTCGGGATCAAAATAAAGGTCTCAAAAAACCATGTGGTATGTCCTAAATGCCATTTTGGCGGACTTACATCTACAACAGGCTGAACTACAAAATCTTCTGTTTCAAGTGGTTCGCATATTTCAATGGATCGCGCTCTGATTCTACGGTAATTCTCAAGCAACTGTTTTTCTTTGACTAGTGTATTCTGTTCGATCATCGTTTTAGCTTTTAATTTAAATTAGACTTTCCAGATCGCATCTACAAACCAGCCTTTGGTGTCCGAAATCTGTTTTAACGGTTTAAAACCTGTTTTTCTTGCCATTATATCGACTTCTTTTTCAGAATATTTCTGAGAAATTTCCATGTAAATGGCTTCATTTGCCTTAAAGTTTATCTTTTCCTCTTCAATATGTACCGACTGATCTTCCAGACTGATCAGGTAACTTCTGCAGGCTCCGGAAAGCGGATCGTAGGTTTGGTAATGTTTGAACTGATTCGTTTTAAAATCTGCATCCAACTCTTCATTAATTCTGTCTAAAAGATTAAGGTTGAACGATGCCGTTATTCCCGCTTTATCGTTATAGGCAGCCAGAATGGTGTGTGGATTTTTCTTCAGATCAAAACCAATGAGAAGAATATCATCCGGATTGAGTCTCGATTTCAATGCATTACAGAACTGATAGGCTTCTTCAATTTCCATATTTCCAATATTTCCTCCTAAAAAAAGAATGACTTTTCTGCGGGAAGAAATTTTGTTTGCTTTATCGAGCATTTCAAAGTATTCTCCATTGAGCCCCGTCATTTTAAGCCCCGGAATTTCAGATGTAAGATTTTCCTCCAAAACAGAAATAATATTTGCCGAAATATCAATCGGCATATAGGTAAAATCTGCGTTTTGCTTTACAAGATATTCAAGCAGATGAGAGGATTTTGTAGCATCTCCTGCTCCGAGTTCCACCAAATCAAAAGGCTCGTCGAATGCTCGTATCGCGTTTGCGAGTTCCCTCTTTTTTCCGGTAAAGATTTCAAGTTCGCAATCGGTGAGATAATATTCCGGCATATTCATGATCTGCTGAAAAAGATCGTCGCCTTTTTTATCGTAGAAATATTTGGATAATAAATGTTTAGGCTCCTCTTTCAGTCCGTCTAAAATTTCACTTTTAAATTTATGATGGGGATCGTAATCAGCCAATGAAGTTGTTGCCGTAGTCGTATTTCGGTTCATATTAATCTGGATTTCGTACGCAGATTACAGCAATTATTTTGCCATTGCCTAAAATACAAAGATTAATATTCGGGCTGTTTATGAAGGGATTTTTGAGTTCAAAACACAAAAATTTTAGTTTTAATTTTTATAAAATTGTATATTTACCATTCAAAATAGACTATATGGATTTAAAAGACAGGATGATTCTCAGTATTATTCAGGAAGATTCTACACTTTCGGTGAAAGAAATTTCAGAAAAAATTGGTCTTACTTTCACTCCGACGTACGAACGCATCAAGCAACTGGAGAAACAGGGAATTATTGAGAAATATGTGGGTCTTTTAAACCGCGAAAAACTGGGCTTAAATATTGTGGTTTACTGCAATGTGCGTCTTAAAGAACAGTCTAAAAAAGTTCTGGAAACATTTGAGAAAAACATCATGCAGCATGATGAAGTTCAGGAAATCATCAGTCTTTCCGGTGAATATGATTACATGCTGAAAATTATTGCAAAAGACATTAATTCTTATAATGATTTTACGGTGAATGTGATTTCAAACATACCTAATATCGGGCAATATCACAGTTCTATTGTCTTGCACGAGGTGAAAAAGTCTACGAAGTTTAAGATTGATCTGGGTTAAATTGAACCATTAAGATTTTAATTAAGAAGTTAAGCGAATTTAAGATTTTGAAGCGAATTATATTAAAAAATCCTATATCTCTTAATTTTGTTTAACTCCTTAAATGAATCTTAATGGTTTAAAATAAATCAACCCAATAATTTATTTTTCAGTTTATTAAACTGATATTCTATTTTATCCAAACACAAATTTCCGATACTTCCCTGATGCGTATGGTTTAAATTTCCAATTTCAAAATCGAACGCATTATTTTCAATCTCCTGCCCTACTTTTACGTAAGCATCCCGGAAGGAACTTCCGTTTTTCACTTCTTCATTGATTTTCTCTACGCTGAAAAGATATTTGTATTTTTCATCTCCCAAAATGCCGTCTTTTACCTGAATGTTAGGCAACGTATAATTTAAAATTTCCAGACATTCCTTTAAGGAATCAATCGCAGGAAAAAGGATTTCTTTCGTAAGCTGCATATCTCTGTGATAGCCTGAAGGAAGGTTATTCGTCAGTAAAATAAATTCATTTGGCAAAGACTGTATTCTGTTGCAGCGCGCACGAACCAACTCAAAAATATCAGGATTTTTTTTGTGAGGCATAATGCTGCTTCCTGTAGTAAATTCCTTCGGAAAGCTTATGAAATCGAAATTCTGGCTTAAATACAGACAAACATCGTAAGAAAATTTCCCTAAAGTTCCGGCTAAAGTCGCCATTGCCATCGACAGCATTTTCTCAGACTTTCCACGCGTCATCTGAGCATACACGGAATTGTAATTCATCGACTGGAAACCTAAATTGTAGGTCGTACTTTCACGGTCAATCGGGAACGATGAACCGTAACCTGCCGCAGAACCCAATGGATTTTTATTGATGATATTTTTAACTGAAAACAACATTTCTATGTCATCCAACAATGCTTCTGCATAAGCTCCAAACCACAATCCAAACGACGAAGGCATCGCAATCTGCAAATGGGTATATCCCGGAAGCAAAACATTTTTATGCTGTTCCGCCAATTTAATTAATATCTGAAAGAATTCGTCTGTTAATGTGGTAATTTCACGGATTTCATCTAATAAATACAATTTGATATCCAGTAAAACCTGATCGTTTCTGGATCGCGCCGTGTGAATTTTCTTTCCGGTATCACCTAATTTTTCAATTAAAATTGATTCAATCTGGGAATGAATATCTTCAGCATTCTTATCGATTTCAAAGATTCCGTTTTCAATATCTTCTAAAATTTCTGCTAAAACAAACAACATTTGCTCTGATTCTTCATTGGAAATAATTCCCACTTCTGCTAACATTTTGCAATGCACCATTGAACCTTTGACATCGTATTTTGCCAAACGTTCATCAAAATCAAGATCTTTCCCGACTGTGAATGTATTGACTAATATATTGGTGGCGTTATTGTCTTTCTGCCATATTTTTTTCATAAAATTTCTTTTTTGTTGGAAGATGAAAGCTGATGACGTATGTTTATAACCAACTGTTTTATCTTCCTTTATTAATTGATTTTGTCATTCCGACGAAGGAGGAATCTATCTAAAATTAAAGATTCTTCAATCCACTTCGTTTTTTTCAGAATGACATAACTGAATATATTTCTTTTATGTTTTCTTTTGTCTTGAAATCGAAGATTCGACGTAGTCAAACAAAAGAAACAAAAATTCAAGACTGGAAACTCCGGCTAAAAATTATTTCTGTTCTCTAAAAATTCTAAACTTGCGCGAATTCAAAATTTGTTCTTCGGTTCAATATTTATCTCGCGCTTCGAACAGTAGAATTTTCTTAACGTTCACAGAATTAATTTTCTTAACGCCTCCGATTCCTAAGTCGTTACTTACAAGCCGCCCATCATCCATCCCTCTTCCTGCTTCCTACTTCCAGCCTATAAAACTTTCTCCAAAATCTTGATGTAAATCTCAATTCCTTCTGCGATTTCTTCAATGAAAATAAATTCATCTGCGGTGTGAGAGCGCCTGCTGTCTCCGGGTCCCAACTTTACGGAAGTGCACGGAATGATCGCCTGATCCGATGATGTTGGTGAACCATATGTTGTCCTTCCAATCGCTAATCCCGCCTGTACAAAAGGATGATCTATTTCGATTTTTGAAGAATTCAGCCTGAAAGATCTTGCGGTTAAAGTGGATTTCATCTGAGACTGTATGATTTCAAATGCTTCTTTATTAGAATATTCATCCGTAACTCTTACATCTAAAAGTGAAAGTACAGGATTCCGGAACGACATTATGCTGAACTCCCGCGTGGATTCCTGATAAAGTAATTTTAACTTCACCCAAATAATCCGAAACTTTTGGAAATTTGAAATTTAAAATACGCTGCAAATCTTCCATACATTTTACAATCGAATTATCATCGTTCGGATGAGCGGCGTGAGAAGGAGTGCCTTTCATTTCACCGTCAATTACCAAAAGTCCTTTTTCTGCAATCGCCAGATTCATCTGCGTGGGTTCTCCTACAATGGCGAGTTCAATATTCGGTAATTGGGGGAAAAGCGCTTCAATACCGTCAAAACCTGAAATCTCCTCCTCTGCCGTCAAAGCTATAATTAAGTTATATTGTAAATTTTCTTTTTCATAAAAATGTAGAAAAACCTGCGCCATAGAAACCAATGAGGCTCCCGCATCATTACTTCCCAATCCGAATAATTTTCCGTCTTTTTCAATAGGAACAAACGGATCCAAAGTATACGCTTTGTTCGGTTTTACGGTATCATGATGGGTATTCAGCAAAATAGATGGCTTGAAAACATCAAAATTTTTGTTAACCGCCCAAATGTTATTTTTAAAACGTTTTGTCGGAATCTGATGTTTTTTGAAAAAATTTTCAATTTCCACCGAAGTATTAAATTCATCTTTGCTGAATGACGGAATCTCAATCAGCTTTTTTAATAATTCAACAGCGTTATCCCGCAATTCTTCTTTGCTATAAACAGATTTCAGTTCCTGCATGATGGTTTTCTATATGGTTTTTTAGTTCGGTTTCTTTAATTAAGAATACCTTATTGACATTATTTTTCACTGCTCCTAAAGCATTTTCCAGTTTGGGAAGAATTCCTTTGTGAAGTTTTCCGTCCTCTTTTAAGGTTGAAAATTCGTCTTCGGAGATATTTTTAATAACCGATTCCGGATTGTTCACATCTTCTAAAACGCCTTCTTTATCAAAACAGTATAACAATTCCACATCATATTTTACAGATAAAGCCTGTGCAATTACCGAAGCGATCGTATCTGCATTGGTATTGAAAAGGTGTCCTTTTTTATCGTGGGTAATTGCCGAAAATACCGGAACCAGTTCCAGTTTCAGCAATTTTGAAATTAATTTTCTGTTCACGCTTTTCTCGGTGATATCTCCCACAAATCCAAAATCTATTTCGGCGTGTTCTCTTTTTTTGGCTTTAATTAAATTCGCATCCGCTCCCGAAAAACCAATGGCTTTACACTTTTTCTGCTGAAGTTTTGCGACGATATTTTTATTGATTCCTCCCGCGTAAACCATTGCGACAATATCCAACGTATCTTTATCGGTTATTCTCCTTCCGTTTACAAGTTTTTGCTCAATTCCGAGCTTATCTGCCAAAGTCGTTGCCAGTTTTCCTCCTCCATGCACCAAAATTTTCTTTTCCTGAATTTCTGCAAACTGCTCTAAAAACTGTTCTAACAATTCCTCGTCATCAATTAACGCTCCGCCAATTTTAATGATGTATAATTTTTCTTTCATTGTATATACTTTTTGGAAAGCCCTGTCAAAGTTTGCAAGGGGAAACCTAACAGGTTTTAAAAACCTGTTAGGTTTGATTGTATTAAGCATTCAACTCATCCAAAATTTCCGAAAACACTGCCTGCGCAGAGAAAATTCGGTTTTTTGCCTGCTGATAAATGATTGAATTTTCACCATCCATCACCTCATCACTCAACTCTACATTTCGGCGAACCGGAAGACAGTGCATTACCTTTGCCTGATTGGTATTTTCCAGTTTTTCATTCGTCAGCATCCAATTGTCTTTTACTTCAGGCATTTTAGCATAATCATCAAAAGACGACCAGTTTTTAACATAGATAAAATCGGCATCTTTCAATGCTTCTTCCTGATTATGAATAATTTTCACATCTTTTGTAAAGTTTTTATCTAAATCATACCTTTCCGGATTGGCGATAACAAAATCTACATCCATTTCCTGCATCCATTCTGCGAAAGAGTTTCCGACAGCATGAGCAATGGGCTTGATGTGAGGCGCCCAGGTTAAAACCACTTTCGGTTTACGGTTTACACTGAGCTTGTCGAAGTGCCAATTTTCGGTAATAGTGATGCAATCTGCCAGACTTTGCAAAGGATGACGTGTCGCAGATTCCAGAGAAATAACCGGAACTTTTGCATGCTGCTCAAACTGGCTTAAAATGCTTTCATTCACATCATCTTCCTTGCTTTTCATTCCTGCAAAGCAACGAACGGCGATAATATCGCAATATTGATTCAATACTTCAATAGCATCTTTGATATGTTCAACAGTATCGCCATTCATGATAGCTCCGTCTGCGAATTCCAGATTCCAGGCCTCTTGAGCTGCGTTTAACGTTAATACATTTAAGCCTAAATTCTGAGCCGCAATCTGACTGCTTAAACGGGTTCTCAAACTTGAATTTAAAAAGACAAGTCCTATTGTTTTTCCTTTTCCTTTTTCGGGTTCTGAAAGAGGATTTTCTTTAATTTGTAGAGCTTTTTTTATGATTTGCTGTAAGTTTTCAACATCGCTTACAGAGGTGAATTTTTTCATTTTGAATTGATTTTTTTACCACAAAAGTTTTAACACATAAGTCACATTAGATTTAAGTTCAAAAACTTTGAAATATTAGAACACATAAGTTGAAAATCTTTGATTTTCCCCATGCTCTTTAAATCTTTAGACTTATAGTTAGTTAATTTTAAAAATTTTATCTCCATATCATTGGAGCTTTAACGCTATGAATCGCTACGTTTTTTTTATTTAATTTGAAAATATTTTCGTTCGCAAGGGCGTTCTACTCAGCTAATGATAGTTGTGTTTGTCATTCTGAACGAAACAAAGTGTAGTGAAGAATCTCTTTTTGATAATTAATAGATTCTTCCTTCGTCAGAATGACAGACCACATAATTTTCACAGGTTAAATATTCTCCAATACTTCTTTCAAAGCATTAATGAATAGATCCGTTTCTTCTTTCTTAATGTTAAGCGCCGGAAGAATCCTCAAGACTGCTTTATCATTAGAGTTTCCTGTGAAAATATGATGATTATACAAGAGACTGTTCCTCACTTCCGAGCAATCTCTGTCGAGTTCAATCCCAATCATCAAGCCTTTCCTTCGGATGTTTTTGATATGTGGAAAATCTTTAATTTCATTTTCAATATATTTGCCCATTTTCTGAGCATTTTCGATGAGATTTTCATCTTTCATAACGTCTAAAACCGCAATTGCCGCTACACAAGCCAAATGATTCCCTCCGAAAGTCGTTCCCAATAAACCGTTGCTTGCCTGAAACTTTGGATGAATTAAAACACCACCAATCGGGAAACCATTTCCCATTCCTTTTGCAGTGGTGATGATATCTGCTTCAATCCCAAATTCCTGATATGCAAAGAAATAGCCGCTTCTTCCATATCCCGACTGAACTTCATCCAAAATCAAGACAGCATTGTATTTTTCGCACAGTTCTTTAATTTTAGTTAAAAATTCAACTGTTGGAATCATGATTCCGCCCACTCCCTGAATTCCTTCAATGATGACGGATGAAATTCCATTTCCTTGTTTTTCAAAAACTTCTTCAAGTTGTTCGATATTGTTCCATTCAGACTTAATGAATCTTTCATCATAATTTACCGGAGCTACAATTTTAGGATTGTCCGTCACCGAAACGGCCGCCGAAGTTCTTCCGTGAAATGAGCCTGAAAAATATAGCACCTTATTTTTTCCATTGTGGAAAGAAGCCAGTTTTAAAGCATTTTCGTTCGCTTCTGCTCCTGAATTGCACAAGAATAAATTGTACTCTTCCAAACCTGAAAGTTTCCCTAATTTTTCAGCCAGTTCAGTCTGCAGTTCATTATGAACCGAATTTGAATAGAAAGATATTTTATCTAATTGATTTTTTAACTGAGCTTGATAATGGGGATGGTTGTGACCGATGGAAATCACCGCATGACCTCCGTAAAAATCAAGATATTTTTCTCCCTTATCATCCCAGAGAGATGATCCCTGTGCTTTTACCGGATTGATGTTGAATAATGGATATACGTTGAATAAATTCATGTCTATTTATAAATGATAATTGATGTTTGATGAATGATTCATCTTTTTTTATCTTTTTCTTTTGCCTTGAAATCGAAGATTATCTCCTTTCAGTCGATGAATACTATTTCGACGTAGTCAAACAAAAGAAACAAAAATTCAAGCCTGGAAACTTCCGCTAAAAAACATTTTTGTTCTCTAAAAATTCTAAAACTTACGCGAAATCAGCATTTGTTCTTCAGTTCTACATTTGTTTCGCGCTTCAAACAGTAGAATTTTCTTAACACTACATTCTCCTAAGTCGGTTTTAAGGTCAATCCTAAATTTTTTCCTTTTTTTTAATTAATTTCTTTTGTCTTGAAACAAAAGAAACAAAAATTCAAGACTGGAAAATTCTGCTAAAAATTAAAACTTAATCCTAAAATTTCCAAAACTTGCGCGAATTGAAGATTTGTTTTCATTTCAAAATTTATCTCGCGCTTCGAACACTGGAAATTTTTTAACGGATTAATTTTTAATTTTCTTAACGCTCCATTTTCCTAGGTCGGTTTTGATTGAGTTGTAAAAATTCACGAGTGACCTATTGACTATTCACGTTTAAAACGCTGTCGCTTTCAAGTTTAATCCTAAATTTTCTTCCCAACCCATGGCAACATTCATATTTTGAACCGCCTGTCCAGAAGCTCCTTTCAACAAATTGTCAATCGCTGAGTGAATGACCGCAACATTCCCACATTTTTCAATCTGTATCACACAGCGATTGGTATTGACAACTTGCTTTAAATCAATTGCTTTTCCGCTTACCTGTACAAAAGGTTCATCTGCATAAAAATCTTCAAACAACTGATAAATCTCTGAAAGTTCTAAATCTGTTTTCACGGTAGAACTTGTAAAAATTCCTCTGGCAAAATCTCCTCTCCATGGAACAAAATTCAGACTGATTTCATTGGTATTAAAAGAAACTAATTGGTGTAAAATCTCATCCACATGTTGGTGTGTTAAAGTTTTATACGCCGAAATATTATCGTTCCTCCAGGTAAAATGCGTGGTTACCTGTAAAGACTGACCTGCACCTGTGGAACCCGTGATTCCTGTTGTATATACTTCATTCAACCAACCTTTTTGAGCTAAAGGAAGCAGAGCGAGTTGAATTGCTGTTGCAAAACATCCCGGATTGGCTATGCTTCTGGCTCCGAAAAGTTGCTTTTTATTGATTTCGGGCAATCCGTAGATAAAATTTCTGTTTCCGAAATTTCCATCGAGGCGAAAATCGTTCCCTAAATCAATCACCAATGTTTCATCTTTTACGGGATTCTGAATCAGCCAATTCATACTTTCTTTGTGAGGAAGACATAAAAACAAAATATCTACATCTTCATGCTGATCCGTTAAAACCATTTCACAAACCGTCGTTAAATCCGGGTACAAATCTGAAATTTTTGTTCCCGAATTTGAACGGCTGTACAAAAAACTCAATGATACATTGGGATGAAAAACCAACAGACGAACCAGTTCGCTTCCTGTGTAACCGTTGGCTCCGATGATTCCTATTTTCTTTTTCATTTTATTATTTCCATGGTTTCATCATGGATATTATTATTGAACCCTTTCGGGTTCGCTTATTTTATTGATTTTATCATCCATAGGTTTTACCTACGGCTATTCGTATTGAACCCTTCGGGTTCATTGATCTTCAAATCTCTCGCAGTCCGATTTGAGCGGAAATCCTTTTATGAGGAGGAACGACGAATAAAAGATTGGGATCCTTCGACAAACTCAGGATAAATTACAGGCGGATAAAGCTGCCCAAATTTTATTTATTAATCTGATGATATATGTTTAAAGAATTGCTAACAATCTTTGTGTATCCTTTTACATCTTCGCCTGTCCATGCCCTGTTTGCTTCTCCGTAGCTTCCGAATTTGTCTGACATCAGATCATGCTCAGATTCAATTCCATTCAAAATAAATCGGTAAGGATGAAGGGTTACAAATACTTTTCCGCTGACTGTTTTTTGAGAATCAACAAAAAAAGACTCAATATTTCTCATCACAGGATCTAAGAAAAGTGCTTCGTGAAGCCAGTTTCCGTACCAGTCGGATAATTGGGACTTCATCATCTGCTGATATTTTGAAAGCGTATGTTTTTCTAATAAATGATGCGCTTTGATAATCACTGAAGCTGCTGCCGCCTCGAAACCTACTCTTCCTTTGATTCCGACAATGGTATCTCCTACGTGAATATCACGACCGACTCCGTAAGCCGAAGCCAATTCTTCGATTTTCTGAATCGCGTAAACCGGATGTTCAAAACTTTCTCCGTTTACAGAGATAATTTCGCCATTTTTAAATTCAATTTCCAGTTCAGAGGGTTGATTTTCTTTAATTTGTGACGGAAAAGCTTCTTCAGGAAGGTAATTTCTTGAAGTCAGCGTTTCCTTTCCGCCAACTGAAGTTCCCCAAAGTCCTTTATTGACAGAATATTGCGCTTTCTGAAATTCCATTTCATAACCGTGACTTTTCAAGAATTCAATTTCTTCTTCACGAGAAAGAGCCATATCACGAATCGGCGTAATGATCTCTACATTCGGACACATTACCTGAAAAATAAGATCAAAACGAACCTGATCGTTTCCCGCTCCCGTACTTCCGTGCGCAATTGCATCCGCGCCAATTTCAATCGCATATTTTGCAATTTCCTGCGCCTGAATGGTACGCTCCGCACTTACAGACAGAGGATAGGTATTGTTTTTCAGAACATTACCGAAAATCAGATATTTTACACAAGAATTGTAATAATCTTCCTGAGCATCAACGCACCTGTATTCTTTTACCCCAAGATTCAGGGCTTTTTTATCCAGTTCTTTTTCTTCATCTTTGGAAAAACCTCCGGTGTTTACAGTAACTGCATACACATCATATCCCAGTATTTCGCTGAGATATTTGGCGCAGTAAGAGGTATCGAGACCTCCGCTAAATGCTAAAACTACTTTCTTGCTCATTATTGTATCTGTTTTCAGACTGATTATTTTCAGTGTTGTTTTTTGTATTATCGGGAACGAAAAGCATTGCTGTGCAAAGGCAGTTTTTCCGTTCTTTTTTCATTAAAATATCATAATTCACGCAGCTTTTGCAGCCGTTCCAGAATTCTTCATCCTGAGTAAGTTCAGAATAAATAACGGGTTTATATCCTAAATCGCTGTTGATCTTCATGACTGCCAAACCGGTAGTTAATCCGAAAATTTTAGCGTTTGGGTATTTTTTTCGGGATAAAGCGAATACTTTGTCCTTGATTAAGGTTGCCACTCCCAAATGCCTGAATTCGGGAGAGACAATAAGCCCGGAATTGGCAACAAACTGACCGTGAGACCATGTTTCTATATAACAGAAACCTACCCACTTTCCTTTATCGGTGGCGACTACAGCGTTTCCATCAGTAATTTTTTTACTGAGGTATTCTATGGAACGTTTGGCAATCCCCGTTCCTCTGCGCTGTGCAGAATCGTACATTTCCTGCTGTATTTCACTCACATACATCAGATGTATGGATGAGGAAATTTCTATTTCCATTTATTTATCTAAATTTTTTGGCAAATTTAAAATATAATTTCTTTTAAAACCAAATAAAAAAGATAATTTTATTGAATTAAATTAATATACAGGTAATTTTATCTTTACATGAAATTAATATTTTGCTAAATTATTATATATTTGCTAAAAAGATATAGTTATGGAAAATCGATGCCCGAAATGCAACACAGACAAAGTGGTTAAAAGCGGAATTGTAAACAACAAACAACGCTTTCTATGCAAAGACTGTAACTATTATTTCACGGTAAAAAAACTGGGAAAACAAATAGACGATTACTACGTAACCAAAGCTTTACAGCTCTATCTCGAGGGATTGAGTTTTCGTGAAATTGAAAGAATTATTGGCGTTTCTCATGTGACAATCAGTTCATGGATCAAGAAATACAATATTACACGACCTCCTCATTCTGAGTTTCATCCGGTATATAAAATCCTAAAACAAAATGAGCTGATTGAATATATGAGTAAAGAAGAAAATCTGAAAAATTCAGGATTAATTATCACTCAGTTTGCAGACAAATATATGCTGATAAAATGGGAAAGATTTAAGAAATAATTTTAAAATCAATTGAAAATAAATGAATTGAAAATTTAAAATCCTGCTCAATATCAATAAATCTTAAACTCAAAACTTAGAACTTTAAGATATATCTATATACTTACCATTAATATATATTAAATTTCTTTAAATAAATTTTTAATTACAATTTGGCTTTCACAAAAAACAACGCCAAAAATTGATAATTTATGAAGAAATTAATCACTTTTATTGGATTGGCTTTAATTAGCAATTCTTTACACGCTCAAGGTTCGCCGGATTACGGAAGCGGATTAAAAATTAATCTCAATCAGCAGGGCGATAAATATGTCAGGTTCATTTTATGGGATCAGTTCTGGTTGAGGAACACACAGATGAATCCGGGAAGTATGGTTGGCGGAGAACCCACAGACAATTCATGGAGTCTGGGAAACAGGAGATTACGTACTTTGGCGTACGCTCAGATTTCCAAAAGATATATGATCTTAGCGCATTTTGGAATTAACAATCAGACATTTATCAATGGAGGCGGTTCGGGAACTTCAGGAACAGGAGGTTATGGAAATGGTAAAAAACCGCAGCTTTTTTTTCATGATGCATGGAACGAATACGCTGTATTTTTACCCGGAGAAGCTGGAAAATTTACCTTGTCTTTAGGGGCGGGATTGCATTACTACATGGGACTTTCCCGAATGACGATGGCTTCAACTTTGAATTTCCTTACGGTTGACTCCCCTATTTTCACATGGCCATTAATCGATAATTCTGATCAGTTTGCGAGACAACTGGGAATGTTTGCTAAAGGCAAATACGGAAAACTGGAATATCGTTTCAGCTTAAACAAACCTTTTGCAACGGATTTAACTCCGGTAAATGTTACCGATCCTGCTAAAGCGGTTGCCGTGGACAACAACGGAAACCCGAATTTTTCAAAAGCCGGATATGTAGAGTATCAGTTTTTAGATGAAGAATCCAATGTATTGCCTTTCAAAGTGGGCTCTTATCTGGGAACCAAAAAAGTTTTTAATCTTGGCGCAGGATTTTACCATCAAAAAGACGGAACCCGAACTTCTGTAAATTCCACTGTTGAAAAGCACGACATCACCCTTGTTGCAGTAGATGCTTTTGCAGATATTCCTTTGGGAAATGCTAAAAATAAAATGGCAGTTTCCGCGTATGCAGGCTATTACAACTATCAGTTTGGTCCGAATTACGTGAGAAATTTAGGAATTATGAATATTGCTGCTTCTGATCCGAATTTTACGGGAAGCAAAGCGATTGCAGGAGTAGGAAACCTGCAGCCAACCATCGGAACAGGGAATATTATCTACGCACAAGCCGGATTGCTTTTACCAAGTCAGGCTGAAAAACCGAAAATCAGAATCCAGCCTTTCGCAGCGTATACTCACAAGAATTTTGAAGCGTTTGACAAATCTTCGTCACAGTTTGATGTGGGCGCAAACTGGTTCATAGACGGTCATCATGCGAAGATCACTACGCAGTATTCAACAAGACCGGTTTATACAAGTCCTACGGAAAGCCCTTCTTCAAAAGGGGAATTCATTGTACAGTTCCAGATTTACTTGTAAAAAAAATAGATTTTAAACATTAAGATTATTTAAGGAGTTAAGATAAATATCAAAGACGTTTTTAAGCGTAATTTATTTGACCTTATCAAATCTTTATTAATTTTTTAAGCAAAGTTTCCCAACTTTTTAATATAAAAATCAAAAAGAGTTAAAAAACTCAATATCAATTTAAACTAACATCAAAAATTAAAGCATATGAGCGATAACAATGAAATAAGCTACGAGAATATGACTGATAAGCAAAAGAATCGTACGATCTGGAGCGTCATTACAGCATCATCTCTCGGAACACTGATCGAATGGTATGATTTCTATATTTTCGGAAGTCTCGCCGTTGTACTGGCTACTAAATTTTTCCCGGCAGATAATCCTACCGCAGCGTTTTTATCTACACTTGCTACTTTCGCAGCAGGATTTGTCGTGAGACCTTTCGGAGCTCTGTTTTTCGGAAGATTAGGAGATCTTATCGGGAGAAAATACACCTTTTTGGTCACTTTACTGATTATGGGATTTTCTACATTCCTTATCGGATGTATTCCCAGTTATGAAACCATAGGATTTATGGCTCCTGTTTTGGTATTAATTTTAAGATTATTACAGGGATTGGCTTTAGGAGGAGAATATGGAGGAGCTGCGACCTATGTGGCAGAATACGCACAACCCGGAAGAAGAGGTTACTGGACTTCGTGGATCCAGACTACCGCAACTGCCGGACTTTTCATTTCACTTATTGTAATTATGGTGACAAAAACCACTCTTTCTACTGAAGAATTTGACGGTTGGGGATGGAGGGTTCCGTTCTGGATTTCAATTTTAATGGTTGGCGTTTCTTACATCATCAGAAAAAACATGAAAGAATCTCCGCTTTTTGCCAAAGCTAAAAGTGAAGGAAAGACTTCCAAAAATCCGTTAAAGGAAAGTTTCGGAAATAAACTGAACTTCAAATTTGTTCTTCTTGCATTGTTCGGAGCGGCGATGGGACAAGGGGTAATCTGGTACACAGGACAATTTTATGCGATGAGCTTCCTTCAGAAAGTGATGAATATTGAATCGATTCAGGTGGATTATTTAATGGCAACTGCTTTGTTTTTAGGAACTCCTTTTTTCGTTTTCTTCGGATGGCTGTCTGATAAAGTTGGAAGAAAAGCAATCATGATGACCGGAATGCTGATCGCTATTTTCGCGTACAGACCGATTTATGACAATATGTTTAAAAGCGTTGATTTAAAATCCAAAACCGTTGCAGAAAGCGGCTTGGTTGAAAAAAGAACGTCAAAAATTCATGACAAAATTGCGACGGACAGTTTAATCACTTTCCACAAAGAAACGCTTTTCACGGACGGAACTTTGGCTAAAAAAGACAGCATTGTACACTGGTCTCCAACCGGACCTGTAATGAAAGACGGAAAAGCAGAAGAAGCAAAAGTAACTCAGTCGATAAAGATCAACGACAGCACAAAATGGTATCTTGTATTTTTAGTTTTTATTCAGGTGATTTTTGTAACGATGGTTTACGGCCCTATTGCGGCATTTTTAGTTGAAATGTTCCCGGTAAGAATTCGCTACACCTCGATGTCACTGCCTTATCATATCGGAAACGGAGTTTTTGGAGGACTGCTTCCTGCTGTTGCCACTTATCTCGTAACCACAGGAAAAGACGGAGGACATCCTGAATGGTATCTGGAAGGGCTTTGGTATCCGATAGGCGTTGCCGCTGTCTGTCTTTTAGTCGGATTAATTTATCTAAAAAATAAGAACAATAATATTCACGATTAAGCCCGGAATCACTTAAAAATTTATTAATTTTAAAACTACTAAAATGAACGGACTAAAAAAAATATTAGGCGTACTCTGGATCGCCATTGCACTGGTGGTAGGATATTTCGGAATTACAGTAATGGGAATTCCCAAAATCACCTCAGGAAAACAGGAAGATCTGGTTTTCGGGATCATTATCCTTTGTGTACTGATGCCGATTATTTCAGGCGGAATGGCAATTTTTGGCTACTATGCACTGATCGGGGAATATTCTGACGATAAAGTTTAATCTATTGATGATGAATGATAATTGATTGATGATACAAAAATGTCAGATCATCAATTATCATTCATTTAATTATCATATATGAAAAAAAGACACGAACAAAAACTGATCATTCTGAGCATCGGACTTCTGATAGCCTTCAGCATTCCTGTTTCGTTGCTGTTCAACAGTGACCGGGAAGTTTTCGGTTACCCGATGATTCTGGTTTATATTTTCGCTGTCTGGATGGTTTCCATCATTATTTCTTTTGTAATCGTAAAAAAGTATGATGAGTAGTTTCGCTTTATTCACCGTAGTTTTGTTTTATCTGGCACTTTTATTCTTAGTCGCTCATCTGGCGGAGAAGAAAAAGAGCAAGCTCTGGATCAACAATCCTTACATCTACGCACTTTCTCTCGCCGTGTATTGTACCGCATGGACGTACTACGGAAGCATTGGTGTGGCAGCGACAAGCGGACTTAATTATCTTCCGATTTATGTGGGACCGATTATGGTAATTCCGGCATGGATCTACATCAACACAAGAATTGTAAGAATTTCAAGGGTGAATAAGATCAGCAGTTTAGCCGATTTTATTTCTTTACGATATGGGAACAGCAGAAGTTTCAGCGCGATTATTACGGTGGTTTGTCTTTTGGCAATTGTTCCGTACATTGGTTTGCAGATCAAGGCTATTTCTGAAACTTTTCATTTGGTAACCAAAACAGCAATTTCTAAAAACATTCTAACGGACAATGCAACTTTCGTTGTTGTTTTAATTGCTTTATTTTCATCTTATTACGGAACACGTTATGTTGATGCTTCCGAGAAACGTTTGGGAATAATTTCCGCCATTGCACTGGAAAGTTTTCTTAAACTGTTCTTTATTATTATTTTAGGATTATTCGTTATTTACTTTGCATTTGACGGATTCTCGGATATTTATCAAAAGGCAAGTCTTTTTAAAGATTTTAAAGAAAAAAATACATTCAATAGTATTGAAGGTGCGATGAACTGGATGGTGCTCTGCATGATTTCCGGAACAGCAATCTGTATTCTTCCAAGACAGTTTCATACCGCAATCGTAGAAAACCGACAGGAAAAACACATCAAAACAGCCATCTGGTTTTTTCCGCTTTATTTATTGATTTTTACGATCTTCATTTTTCCAATTGCATGGGCGGGAAGATTGATTTTTGACGGACAAAACGTCAATCCGGAGTTCTACTCTATCCTGATTCCTCAGTATTTTGACAATACTTTAATTACGGTTTTGGTTTTTCTGGGAGGATTAAGCTCCTCTATTTCGATGATCATCATTTCAGCTATTACCTTATCCATCATGCTTTCCAATAATCTTATCATTCCTTACGGATTATTAGGAAAGTTCAAATCTGAAAACGAAGTTCAGAATACCAGAAATATCACCAACATCAGGAAATTCAGCATTTTCGCACTGATTATCATGGCTTTTGGTTTTTATAAATATTTTATTTTAAAAACTTCGCTGGATTCTGTCGGACTCATTTCTTTCGTTGTCATTGCTCAATTGGCACCTGCTTTTTTCGGAGCTATTTTCTGGAGAAGAGGAAGTTATAAAGGGGCTGTTATCGGTTTATTGGCAGGATTGGCAATCTGCTATTTCGGATTGATTATTCCACAATATTACTTCTCTTACAATCAGGAATTTAAAGGCATTTTAAGAGATTTATACGATGCTTTTGATTTTTTCAAGATTTCCTTTTTAGGAAGAATTCCACAGATTTTCTTCTGGTCTCTTTTAGTGAATACTGCTTTATTTTCTATCATTTCGGTGAGCATCAAAGGAAATTACCGTGAAAGAAATTTCGCTGAATTGTATGTAGACATTGATAAGTACATTCAAAACCACGAAAATGCTTTTATCTGGCGCGGAACAGCCTACGTTTCCGACATTAAAAATATTCTGGAACGATTTTTAGGCAAAAACAAAACCGAACAGGCATTAAGAATTTTTAATTTAAAATATAATATTGATTCGCAGACAGAAACCGCCGATTCCAGATTTATTAAATTCTCGGAAAACCTTCTTGCCGGAAGAATAGGAACGGCTTCTGCCAAAATCCTTATCGAAGGGGTAACCAAAGAAGATAAAATTTCTTTAAAGGAAGTTTTAAACATTCTTGAAGAATCAAAAGAAACTATCACGCTTAATAAAAAGCTTACCGAACAATCGGAAGAGCTACAGAAATTATCCGATGATCTGAGAAATGCCAATGAAAACCTCATCATTAAAGACCGTCAGAAAGATGATTTTCTGGATTCTGTTGCCCATGAATTAAGAACTCCGATTACCGCCATACGTTCCGCAGGAGAAATTTTAGCCGATGATGACGATATTCCTTTGGAAATTAAAAAGGAATTTTTAAATAACATCATCACAGAATCCGACAGACTGAGTGAGATCATCAACGATATTCTGTATCTGGACAAATTGCAGCATGGAGAAATCGTACTGCACATTCAGGAAAATAATATTCTTGAAACGTACAAAAAAGCAGTTAATCCTCTTATGCATCTTATTCAGCAGAAAAATATTCATCTCAGTGAAGTCAATCTTCTCAATCAGTTTTTATTTAAATATGATGAAGCGAGAATGATTCAGCTTTTTCAGAATATTTTAGGAAATGCTTTGAAATTTACGGATGAACAGGGAACTATTCAGACCAAATTATCAGAAATAGAAGATGGGTTAATCATTAAAATTTTCAATACCGGAAAACATATTCCAGAAGAGGATCTGGAAATGATTTTTGATAAATTTTACCAGTCGAAAAATCAAAATATTTTGAAACCAACGGGAAGCGGACTGGGACTTGCCATTTCAAAAAAAATCACAGAAGCGCAGGGAGGAACCATAAAAGCAGAAAACAGCGGATTGGGCGTGACTTTTACAATCGCTCTGCCAAAAGAATAAGAAGGAGGAGGGGAACCCGAAGGGTTCAATTTAAATAGCCGTAGGTAAAACCTATGGAAATAAAAAAACACAAATGAAAAAAAATGGGAACATATCGACAAATATTTTATCATATTGTTTTCGGAACAAAGCATCGGGAACAAACAATTAATGAAGAAAATGAATCAGAGCTATACAAATATATTTGGGGAATTTTAAAAAATAAAAAGTGTAAATTATATAGAATTAACGGAATGCCGGATCATATTCATATTTTTTGTGACCTGCACCCCAATATCAACCTCAGTAATCTTGTAAAAGATATAAAAGTTGCAACCAATTTGTGGATGAAAGAATCAGGATTATTTCCTGAATTCTCAGGGTGGCAGGAAGGATATGGAGCGTTTACCTATTCATTAAAAGATAAAGAAACAATAATAAATTATATAAAAAATCAAAAAGAACATCATAAGACAGAGAGTTTTGATGAAGAATTTAAAAAGCTTTTAGCAGAACATGGAATCGAGCCGGAATTAAATTAATAAAATTCAACCCTTGCGGGTTGATTTGATGCGAATCATTATTCCATAGGTTTCACCTACGGCTATTTAAATTGAACCCTTCGGGTTCCCCAAAAGAAACAAATAAAAAACAATGCAGTCGAACAAAAAGACAACCACAATATGAAGAAGATAATCATTGCCGATGACGAGCACAAAATATTAATGTCGCTGGAATACAGCTTCAAGAAAAACGGATACGATGTATTTATTGCAAGAGACGGAACAGAAGTTCTGGAATTCCTGAAAACAATGACGCCCGATATCATTTTACTGGATATTATGATGCCGAATCTCGATGGATACAGTACTCTGGAACTAATAAAACAGAATGAAAAACTGAAAGATACGAAAGTAATTTTCCTGAGTGCGAAAAACAATCCGAAAGATATTGAAAAAGGTCTGGAAATGGGAGCCAATGCTTACGTTACAAAGCCTTATTCAATCAAAAAACTCATGCAGCAGATAGAAGAAATGTTTTGATACATTTTACAAACCGTCATTGCGAACGAAGTGAAGCAATCTCAACAAAATATTAAAAGATTGCTTCGTCACTACGCTCCTCGCAATGACAAAAACACAAAAATTAATATGAATACAGATATTTTATTTAAGCAAAGCATAGAAGACAAAGAGAACTTCTGGAAAGAACAGGCTCAGGAAATCAGTTGGTTTGAATTCCCAAAAACCATTACTTCTAATGACGAAAACCACTACAATCAGTGGTTTCCGGACGGAAAACTCAACATCTGCTATTTATGTATTGATAAACATATTGAAGATGGTTTTGGAGATCAGGTTGCGGTTATTTACGATTCTCCGGTAACAAACCAAAAGAAAACCTATACCTTCAATGAAGCCAAAAAGGAAATTTCAAAATTGGCGGGAGGATTAATTTCTTTAGGTTTAAAAAAAGGTGATACCGCCGTTATTTATATGCCGATGATTCCGCAGACTTTGTTCTCCATGCTTGCCTGCGCGAGAATCGGAGTGATCCATAATGTGGTTTTCGGAGGTTTTGCGCCACACGAACTGGTGGTGAGAATTGACGACTGTAAACCAAAAGCATTAATTACGGCAACCGCAGGAGTTGAAATTGCAAAGAGAATTCCTTATCTGCCTTTGGTTGAAAAAGCGATCGAACTGGCACAAGATAAGGTAGATCACATCATTGTATACAACAGAAAACTGATTGATAATCAACATGAAATGTTTGGTGGGTTAATTGATTACGAAGAATTGGTACAGGATTCAGAACCTGCGGATTGCGTTTCGGTGGAATCCACTCATCCACTCTATTTGCTGTATACTTCCGGAACAACCGGAAAGCCAAAAGGTGTTGCAAGAGATACAGGAGGTTACGCGACCGCATTGAAGTTTTCGATGAAATATATTTATGGAATCGAACCGGGAGAAACTTTTTGGGCAGCCTCCGATTTCGGATGGGCAGTTGGTCACAGTTATACCGTTTACGGTCCTTTAATCAACAGAAATTCAACGATTATTTTTGAAGGAAAACCGATTATGACGCCCGATTCCGGAACATTCTGGAGAATTATTTCCGAATATAAAGTAGCAGCCATGTTTACCGCTCCTACCGCAATCAGAGCCATCAAAAAAGAAGATCCGAACGGAGAATTGGTGAAAAAGTATGATTTAAGCCGCTTCAAAAAGCAGTTTTTAGCAGGAGAAAGATGCGATGTCGCCACTCTGGACTGGTTTGCAGAACACATCGGCGTTCCGGCAATCGATCATTGGTGGCAGACAGAATCAGGTTCGCCAATGCTGGGTTTAATGACTTTTAATGAAAACTACAAAATCAAAAGAGCCTCTGCAGGAAAACCAATTCCCGGCTATGATATTAAAATTTTTGATGAAAACGGTTATGAACTGGATGCGCATCATGAAGGTTATTTAGTTATAAAATTACCGCTTCCTCCCGGAGCTTTGCTGGGTATCTGGAAAGATTATGACCGTTTTGAGAAAAGTTATCTCTCGCAGTACAAAGGCTATTATTTTTCCGGAGACGGAGCCATAAAAGATGAGGACGGCTATATTTTCATCACAGGAAGAGTGGATGATGTAATTAATGTTGCAGGACACCGCCTTTCCACTTCCGAAATGGAAGAAATCGTTTCCTCTCATCCCGATGTTGTAGAATGCGCTGTTGTAGGAATTGATGATGAACTGAAAGGGCAGATTCCTTTTGCAACTGTCGTTTTAAAAAACGGATCATCTGTTTCTGAAGATCAGGTAGAAAAAGACATCGTAAAAACAGTCCGTGAAAAAATAGGCGCTGTTGCCTGTCTTAAAAATGTGATGGTTGTAAAACGCTTACCTAAAACCCGTTCAGGAAAAATTTTAAGAAAGCTGATCCGAACTCTACTGGACGGAAAAGAATTCCAGATTCCTTCAACGATTGATGACGAAAAGATTATTGAAGAGATTCAGGAAAAAATTGGAGATTACAGAAGATAAAATATAAAATTGTTTAAACTATTTCAGGTTTAACCACAAAAGTCGCAAAAGACAGTATTAAAGTGAATTTCTATAATAATTAAAGCGCTCAAAAGGATAAAAATCAAAGATTTTTAAAAACTATTGTTATATTTTTGATTTATAATAATCAACTTTAAATAAAAGTTTAGTTCATCTTTATGACTTTTGCGGTTAAATAAAAGTTTAAACAGACTTTAAAGGAGACTAAAAATTTAAACAATAAAATAAATTTAAAAAGAAAGAATATGAGAAACTATCAGATAGAAAACCTACCGCAATATTTTGAAGAGTATAAAAAATCGATCAAAAATCCTAAAAAATTCTGGGACAAAATTGCAGATGAAAACTTTGTGTGGTATCAAAGATGGAGCAAAGTCGTAAAATACGATATGAATGAAGCCAAAATTTCGTGGTTTAAAAATGCTAAATTAAATATTACCAAAAACTGCATCGACAGACATTTAGCGGTAAGAGGCGATAAAACGGCAATCATCTGGGAACCCAACGATCCAAAAGAAGAAGCACAGCATATTTCTTACAACGAACTCTACAAAAGAGTGAACAAAACTGCCAATGTTCTTCGTGAAATGGGCATCGAAAAGGGCGACAGAGTCTGCATTTATCTTCCCATGATCCCTGAATTAGCCATCACAATGTTGGCTTGTGCAAAACTGGGAGCCGTTCATTCCGTTATTTTCGCAGGATTTTCAGCTTCAGCGGTTTCTTCAAGAGTAAATGACTGCGGTGCAAAAATGGTCATCACCTCAGACGGAAGTTACAGAGGAAACAAAGTTTTAGATCTTAAAAGCATTGTAGACGAAGCTCTGGAAAAAACACCGAGCGTAGAAAAAGTTTTGGTGGTAAAAAGAACCAACAATGAAGTAAAAATGAAGGAGCACAGAGATTTCTGGATGGAAGATCTTTACGAAAACGCCTCTCCGGATTTCGTTACCGTAATTATGGATGCGGAAGATCCGCTGTTCATTCTGTATACTTCCGGTTCTACGGGAAAACCTAAAGGAATGCTTCATACCTGCGCCGGATATATGGTGTACACCGCGTATACTTTTAAAAATGTATTCAATTATAAAGAAAATGACATTTACTGGTGTACCGCAGATATAGGCTGGATTACAGGACATTCCTACATCCTTTACGGTCCGCTTTTAAACGGTGCAACCACTGTTATTTTCGAAGGCGTTCCTACATATCCTGAACCGGACAGATTCTGGGAAGTGATTGAAAAACATAAAATTACACAGTTTTACACAGCTCCGACTGCAATCCGTTCTCTGGCTAAAGAAAGTTCAGAATGGGTAGACAAACACGATTTAAGCTCGTTAAAAGTGATCGGTTCTGTTGGAGAACCTATTAACGATGAAGCTTGGCATTGGTTCAACGATCATGTAGGTAACAAGAAATGTCCGATTGTAGATACTTGGTGGCAGACAGAAACCGGAGGAATTATGATCTCACCGCTCCCTTTCGTTACCCCTACAAAACCAACGTACGCTACTCTTCCTTTACCGGGAATTCAGCCTGTTCTTATGGACGATAAACGCAACGAAATTACCGGAAATCAGGTGACGGGAAATCTCTGCATCCGTTTTCCATGGCCGGGAATTGCCAGAACGATTTGGGGAGATCATCAAAGATACAAGGAAACTTATTTTACTGCTTTTCCCGGGAAATATTTCACGGGAGACGGAGCCTTAAGAGATGAAGTCGGCTATTACAGAATTACTGGTCGTGTAGACGATGTAATTATTGTTTCCGGACACAATTTAGGAACTGCCCCAATTGAAGACAGCATCAATGAACATCCTGCTGTAGCAGAATCTGCAATCGTAGGTTATCCTCACGACATCAAAGGAAATGCGCTGTACGGTTTCGTGATCCTGAAAGAATCTGGAGAAAGCAGAGATAAGGACAATCTGAAAAAAGAAATTAATCAGTTGATTTCAGACCAGATCGGTCCGATTGCGAAGCTAGATAAAATCCAGTTTGTTTCAGGACTTCCAAAAACGCGTTCCGGAAAGATTATGCGTAGAATCCTGAGAAAAATTGCAGAAGGAGATTTCAGCAACTTCGGAGACATCACTACCCTTTTGAATCCTGAAATTGTTGAAGAAATCAAGAACGAAAGAATTTAATATTTTCACTGAAACCTATATATAACCTCGCAGAAATGTGAGGTTTTTTTGTTATTTTTAACCTGAGTTCGGGATAAGTCTTCTTAAACGCAAGGTTAAACAAAGAAATTCAATTATCAGGAATTCAGCTTTTAAGATATACAAAGGCGTAAAACTTATCAAAGTAATACCATTTTCGTCTTTTTTAAATAAACGAAGTGCCTTTGTTTAGCTTACAAACTTTCAATAAGTATAAAAAATCTTTTGTTTTTCTTTGCGATAAAACAATACAACACTATAAATCAATTATTTAAATTTATTTCTTATCCCGAACTGAGGTTATTTTTAAATTCAATTTATCATCATGAAAAAGCTTATTCTTCTTACATTTTCAACTGTTTTTCTGAACGCTCAAAACTATAAAATATCAGATTTTTCTAAAGATTATTATGCTATAGTTACTAAAAATTCAAGAGACAAAACATCACAGATCCTCAAAGTTTTTAGTCTGAAAAATAAAAAACCGCTTATCACGCAAACGGTAAATTTAAGCGAGTATGATTTTAAAAATACCCAATCCAATATTGCAGAAATTCCATATGGTCATCAAAGTATTATTATCTATGATGATTTTAATTTTGACGGTAAAAAAGATATCGCAATAAAATATGGTAATGAAAGCTGCTACGGTGGTCCGTCGTTCGTGGTTTATCTTTATGAAAATAACACATTTGTTGAAAATGCAGATTTTTCAGATCTAGCCCAAAACTATTGTGGCTTTTTTGATGTCGATAAGGCTAAAAAGCAGATTCATGTGATGACTAAGTCTGGCTGCTGTTGGCATCAATATTCTGATTTCATTATAAAAAATGGCTCACCTTTTCTTCTGAAACAATCTGAAGAAGAGCTCGATGCTTCCGGTCTTTATTTTGAAACAGAAGTTAAAGAATGGAAAAACAGATACATCAATTATAAATACAAAACCATTGATACTGATATTGTAAGTAAATACATTCTTCTCTCCTACACACTGGAAAATAACAAAAAAATGTACCTTATTAAAACAGAAAGTAACCAACTGTATTATTTTTTCACCAAAAAAAACGGAGATATTGAACTTCTTTACCGTAATATCTTTTTCTATTCAAAAAAAGAAAATTCGCTTTCTTTCGAAAGTGGCAATGTGCGTTATACGATTTTTAATAATAAGATCGAAGTTAACGTGAATAAGGCAAAAACCGTCATCAATGCAAAAACCGAAACGAGGAGAAACAATATCTCAAATGTTTACAATTCTTTTAAAAATGAAAATATAGAAAATCTGGAAATTATCAATTAGTAAAATCAAACGGTTTTCAATAGATACTTTCAAAGAAATTATTGTTTTTTATAGATTTTACATTAAAACGATTATTAAATTAAAATTTTATTAAAATACATGGATTAATATCACTAAATTTATAATCAACTTAAAAACTATTGCTTATGTCAAATATATTAGCTGGATTATTTGGACATCACAGCGATTATAAAAAAATAGAAGCAGACCTTGAAAACTCAGGTTTCACAGATTCAGAATATATTGTCTATCTTCATGATGATGAGTTACATTCCCAATATCTGGTAAGTGTAGCAGTAAAAGACCACCATCAGACAGATAATGCTTCCTCTATTTTCAGCCGGAATAATGTGCTAAAAACCTATCTTTTTGAAAACATAGAAATTGAGCAGGCAAATTATATGAACATCAAAAAGTTTATCGATGCCAGAAATAAAGCGGAAATCCACGACAGTCCGGATATAAGAATAAAAACCTCTACTGCCGGAATGGACTCTGAAGTAAAATTTTAACCATTCAAGATAAAAATTAATAACCGAAATCCGCAGAGCGTTCTGCGGATCTTTTAATGCTGAAAACTGCAAAAAATTTCGTATTTTCGTGTAAATATAGGCTTTTACACAAATGAGTTACGACTTAGAACAGGAAAACAAGGAGATCCTTGCAAGGTATAAGGATCTGATTTCGAATACATACAGAACTTTAGATGAGGAAAATAACAAGCTCATCCGAAAGGCATTCGATATAGCGCTCGATGCGCACAAAGATCAGCGAAGAAAATCTGGTGAACCCTACATTTACCATCCTATTGCTGTTGCCAAAATTGTAGCAACGGAAATCGGTTTGGGAGCCACTTCCATTGCGTGTGCCTTGCTGCATGATGTGATCGAAGATTCTGACTACACTTATGAAGACCTGAAGAAAATTTTTGGTGAAAAAATAGCCAATATCGTGAACGGACTCACGAAAATCTCCATCATGAATCATCAGAATATTTCTGTGCAGTCTGAAAACTACAGAAAACTTCTGTTGACACTGTCTGAAGATTTCAGGGTGATTCTTATTAAGATTGCAGACCGTCTTCACAATATGCGTACTCTGGAAAGCATGGCTCCGGACAAGCAGAAGAAAATTGCTTCCGAAACCGTTTATATTTACGCTCCGATGGCGCATCGTCTCGGATTATACAACATCAAATCTGAACTTGAAGACCTTTCTTTAAAGTATAACAATCCGGATGTTTACAAAGAAATTACCGAGAAATTAGAACTTGCCAAAGAAAGCCGCGAAAGATATATTGAGGAATTTAAAAAAGAAGTTTCTGAGAAATTAAATGAAGAAGGATTAAATTTCAAAATTAAAGGACGCGCGAAAGCCATTTCCTCAATTTACAGGAAAATGCTGAAACAGGGTGTTTCCTTTGAAGAGGTTTTCGACAATTACGCCATCAGAATCATTTATAAATCGGATGCCAAAAACGAAAAATTCCTGGCTTGGAAAATTTACTCCATTGTAACGGATGTTTATCACAGTAATCCATCCAGAATGCGGGACTGGATTACGCAGCCGCGTTCTACAGGATACGAAAGTTTACACTTAACGGTTCTCGGTCCTGATAAAAAATGGATTGAAGTACAGATCCGTTCCGAAAGAATGGACGAAATTGCTGAAAAAGGCGTTGCAGCACATTACAAATACAAAGAAGGCTACAAACAAAGCTCCGAAGACCGGAATTTTGAAAACTGGGTAACCGAAATCCGTGAAGTTCTGGAACAGCAGCAGGATCTTTCCACTTCGGAACTACTGGATAATATTAAGCTGAATTTGTATTCGAAAGAAGTCTTTGTGTTCACGCCAAAAGGTGAAATTAAAATTTTACCGACCAATGCAACCGCTCTGGATTTTGCCTTTTCCGTTCACTCCGATCTGGGAATGAAATGTTTAGGTGCGAAAATCAACGGAAAACTGGTTCCGATTTCATATGTTTTGCAAAATGGGGATCAGATCGATATTTTATCTTCCCAAAACCAGAAACCAAAATCCGACTGGCTTGAATTTGTTGTTACTTCAAAAGCTAAATCCAAGATCAAGAGTTATTTAAACTCACAAAAAAATCAACTGGTTGAAGACGGAAAAGAAATCCTACAGCGAAAACTTCGTCATGCGAAAATTAATTTTAATGATGAGGAAATCAATAAGCTTCAAAAATTCTTTAATCTTAAAAGTTCACAGGAATTATTTTTAAAATTCCAAAGCAATGAACTGGATGCAAGCAGTTTAAGAAAATACATTGAAAGTAAAAACGTATTTAACAACCTGCTTTCAAGATTCAGAAAATCTCCGACGAAAAATACAACTTATGTAGAGCCGAAAGAGCAGAATCTCGACATGATTGTCTTTGGAAAAGATGAAGAAAAACTGAATTACAGCTATGCAAAATGCTGTACGGTAATTCCGGGAGACAAAATTTTCGGATTCATCACGATTTCAGACGGGATCAAAGTACACAGCGACAATTGTCCGAACGCGATCAACCTTCGCGCACAGTACGATTACAGGGTAATTCCTGCGAAATGGGTGAATGCGGAAAGCTTCAAAAACAGAGTAAAAATAGAAATTGAAGGACTCGACAGAATGGGAATGATTAATGACATCACCACCGTCATCAGTGGCGCAATGGGAATGGATATGAAAAGTATGTCCATCGAATCCAACGACGGGATTTTTACAGGAACGATCATTCTTGAGGTAAAAAATAAAAGTCAGCTCGAGCAGACCTTCACCAAACTGAATGATATTAACGGCGTCTCCAGAGTGAGACGACTACAATCTTAGATATGAATTTAACGGTATATTTTAAAAAATTTTTCGAAAGCAGTCAGGCTTCAGGAATTATTCTGATTTTCTGCGTTTTAGTTTCCTTACTTATTGCCAATTCCTCTTTTGCGGAAAGCTTTCAGCACTTTTTGGACAGAGAAGCAGGAACAGAAATTTTTCATCTGAAATATCCCGTTAGTATCTGGATTAACGACGGTTTGATGGCGATTTTCTTCCTTTTGGTAGGATTGGAAATTAAAAGGGAAATGGTGGAAGGTGAACTTTCTTCATTTAAGAATGCTTCTCTGCCTATATTTGCGGCAATCGGCGGAATGCTTGTTCCTGCGATTATTTATACTTTTTTCAACTTCGGAACTTCATACGGAAACGGTTGGGGAATTCCGATGGCAACGGATATTGCTTTTTCACTGGCAATTATTTCCATGCTGGGAAAAAGAATTCCGAATTCCATTAAAATTTTCCTTGCTGCTTTAGCAATTGTGGACGATCTGGGAGCTATTCTCGTCATCGCAATATTTTATACAGAACAGATTCACTGGATGTATTTATTTCTATCTTTAGGAATTACAGTGCTTTTATTTTTACTGAATTTCCTAAAAGTTACCCGAATTATTTTCTATCTTATTCCGGGATTATTTTTGTGGTATTTCCTTCATCATTCGGGAATTCATGCTACTATTGCGGGGGTTTTACTGGCATTTACCATTCCTACCAATGTTTCAACCGTTGAGATTTCTCCTTTGGAAAAACTCGAACATCAGCTTCATTTTCCGGTAAGTTTTCTCATTATGCCTGTTTTTGCTTTAACCAATACCAACATCACTTTCAATAACGAAATGATCGGAGGTCTTACAAGCACTTTAGGTTTGGGAATTATTATCGGATTAGTTGCCGGAAAATTAATAGGAATCAATCTTTTTTCCTTACTAGCCATAAAACTGAAACTCAGCTCTCTCCCTCAAAAGAGCACATGGATGCACATGATTGGCGTAGGATTGCTTGCCGGAATTGGTTTTACGATGTCTATTTTCATCGCACTGTTGTCCTTCAAGGATGAAATTCCGATTCAGGATGAGGCTAAATTTGCCATTTTAATTGCTTCTTTTATAGCAGCGGTTTCAGGTTTTTTAATTTTGAAAGTAAGCTCTAAAAATGATATTATTGAAGACGAGGAAAATTAATTTTCTTCGTTTTTTTTATCGTTAAATTTCCACTTGTGATTTTCATCGCCTTCTAAATCCGGCTCAGAATTTTTTGCGTGATAGCCTTTTGCTTCTTTCTTCAGTTCATCGGAAAGCAGTTTTTCAATTCTCACTTTTCTCAGTGCCATGTTTAATTCGTTGCCAAAAAGCAGAAGATATACATTTACATTTACCCAGACCATCAGAAGAATCATACTTCCGATAGAACCGTAAAGAACGTTGTAACGGGCGATATTCTTCACATAAAGCGCGAATCCGTACGTGGTTACCACAAATAGAACCGTGGTTAAAATAGCTCCCGGAACCGCCTGTCTGAATCTCGCAATTCTTACCGTTCCCAACCAGTAAAATAGAGTAAGCAGAATAAAATAAAAGATAGGAAACGATACAAATCCGATGATTTTTGAAAGGTTATCCACGAGCCATGAAATATCCTGAACCGGCGTAAAAAGTTTAAGAACAAACTCCGAATAATAGACTCCGAAAAGCGCTAAAAACACAATCGTAATAAACCCGATGGTGATGAAAAAAGACAGAATAAATTCTTTAACATCAGACATTTTTTCATCGGTATTTTCATTAAATCCATTAATGAGTGAAAACGTTCCGTTTGTTGCAAAAATCAAAGCAAAAACAATGGTTAAATTACTGATTCCCTTCATATTGGGAACAATACTCGTTTCTATATAATTTCGTACGTCACCTTCTATATTGGATGGGAATACATTGTGAAGCAACACTTCAAAAATATAAAACTGAAGCTTGTCATAATGAGGCATATACGGCAAAACGGAAAGTAGGAACAGAATAAACGGAAAAAGACTGATGGTAAAACTCCAGGAAATAGCCGCAGCTTTTCTTCCGATTTTATCTTTAAAAATACCGCTGATGTAGATCTGAAACATCTGCCAAAGCGATATTCCCAGAAAAGGAATATGTATATCGTCAAAAAATTCTTGAATTTTCAAGATGAATTTAGGAAGTTTTATGCCCATACTTATTTTGCTTCATCATAAAGGTGCCATACAAAAATAATGATTTTTTTAAACTTGAAAATCTGATGCCAATTTTTCAGATAAGAGATTAATCACCTGAGTTCGGGATAAGTCTTCTTAAACGCCAGGTTAAACAAAGAAATTCAATTATCAGGAATTCAGCTTTTAAGATATACGAAGGCGTAAAATTGATCAAAGTAATACCATTTTCGTCTTTTTTAAATAAACGAAGTGCCTTTGTTTAGCTTATCAACTTTTAATAATTAAAAAAAATCTTTTGTTTTTCTTTGCGATAAAATAATACAACACTATAAATCAATTATTTAAATTTATTTCTTATCCCGAACTGAGGTTAGTTAATTATGAATATCTTTGCTGTCTAAATTTAAACTAAAAAATGCAGATTAATTTGCTTTGCATCGGCAAAACTGACGATAAGGAAATCTCTTCTTTAATCAATTATTATCTGAAACGTCTTCCCAAACACTGGAATTTTGAAATTATTGAAATTCCCGACGTAAAAAACGCAAAAAATCTTTCTCCTGATCTTCTTAAAAAGGAGGAAGCTAAGCTTTTTATGAACCACATCGACAGAACAGATTCTGTGATTATTCTTGATGAAAAAGGAAAACAGTTTACCAGCAGAGAATTTGCCCAAAAAATTGACAACTGGATGAATTCTTCCGTGAAAAAAATTCACATTCTGATTGGCGGAGCCTATGGTTTTTCAGAAGAAATCTACAGCAGAGCGAATGAAAAAATGTCGTTATCCAAAATGACTTTTACGCACCAGATGATCCGATTATTCATTGTGGAACAATTGTATCGAGCAGACCAGATTTTACAGGGAAAACCTTATCATAATGATTAAATATGATAAGGTTTTAAAAATAATATTAAACTTTTAAGCCAATCTGTCTTTTTGCTTCGCCCAATACAAAAGCAACGGAGTTGGCAATATTAAAACTTCGAATCAATTTAGACATCGGAATGGTAAGATGATTTTCAAAACGATCAAGCACATCTTTACTTAAACCCACACTTTCTTTTCCGAAAACCAGCCAGTCACCATCCTGAAATTCTGTTTCCAGATAGGATTTTTCGGCATGAGAACTCATCAGGAAAACGCGCGACAAATCCGGAATATTCCGGATCCATTCGTCGACATTCTGATATTCCGTAACATCAAGATGAACCCAGTAATCCAATCCTGAACGTTTCAGATTTTTATCATTAATGACAAATCCAAAAGGATGAATTAAATGTAATCTGCTTTCGGTTCCTACACATAATCTCCCGATATTGCCTGTGTTATTGGGTATTTCCGGTTCTATTAGAACGATGTTTAACATTGAATGACTTAAATTATTTTGAAGTTTGAAAAGGATATAAAATTAACTTTTTGTGGTGATCATCACAATTTGTGTAATTCCTTTTTCTTTAAATTTTTTCCTGATCTTATCGTCTTTAAGAACCATTACATATTTTATATCTTCAGCCGGAATTTTTTTTACAGTCTCAATATCTGTTTCTTTTTTATTGATGTAAAAGAGAGAATTTTCAGACTTTGCATCAGCTTTTTTCAAAGAAGCTTCCAAAAGTGAATTTTCCCTCGTCTTTACTTCAGTTTGCTGAGCATTTGCAACAGTCATTACTCCAAAAGTAAAAACTGCCGTTATCAATAATTTGAAATTTGGTATTTTCATATAGTATCGTAACTTATTTTTTAACCTCACATTTAGCATACTGATCCATCAGCAAAGGCTTTTCATATCCCATACTTACTGCTTTATCCAGACTTGCACATGCTTCTTTCGGTTTTCCGGTTTCAAATAAAATCAAAGCTTTATTTACATGAGCCTGAGCAAATTTCGGATCGATAGAGATTGCCTTATTAACGTCCGCAAGCGCTTCTTTGTTTTTTTTCAGCCTAAAATAAACGTCTCCTCTTCCACTGTACAGCAAAGATTCAGGTTTCTCAGAAATAAGCTGATTGTAGTCTTTTAAAGCACCTTCAAGATCTCCGCTGTTCTTTTTCAGATTTGCGAGTCCGGTTCTTGCATAAATATTATCGGGAGCAAAAGTAAGAATCTGGTTAAGATCTTTCATGGCAAGATCTTTTTTGCCTAAACTTTCATAGACTTTGGAACGGGTAAGGTAAATATCTGCGTTTTCAGGCTCAATCTGAAGCCCTTTGTTGAGATAATCTATTGCCGCCTGTTTATTTCCTTTCTGCCCGTGAATGGAGCCTAAATTGGCATATACAGCAGCAGACATAGGATTGGCTTTTAAGGCAGATTCGTAAGATTTAAAAGCCAATGAAGTTTTGCCAAGTCTTCTCTGGGCAGTTCCTAAATTGTTGTAATATTCCGACTGTAATTTCTGAATTCTTTCACTCTGAGCTAGTTTGGAATACTGTTCTTCCGCACACTTATAGTCTGCTTTCTGAAAGCAGTCTTCAGCTATTTTTTTGTCCTGTGCGTTAAGATTGAATGAAGCAAATACTGCTGCTAAAAGGAATAAAGATTTTTTCATGAAGTTATTTTTTGTTTGTTGATTACTTTTTTTGCGAGCGCACTGAAAACTACTCCCAATAAAGATCCAACAAACGCCCCCACCAAAATATCTATTGGGAAATGCACTCCTAAATAAATGCGGCTGTACGCAACCACTGCCGCCCATACAAATATAACATAAGGAAACCATTTAAGATTCTTTTTTAATAAAATACTTAAATAAGTTGCCAGAAAAAATGTATTAGAAGCATGAGCAGAGTAAAAACCGTACTGTCCGCCACATTTCACAATTCTCATATGATGTTCCAATGTAGGATCGTGGCACGGTCTGAGTCTCGCGACCCCATATTTGAAAATACCGGCAAGCTGATCTGAAACCGTAACGCCAATACCGACAAAGATTAATATAAAAACTAAAGATCTTAGTTTATAATTCTTAAATAAAAAATAACAGAAAATAATGTAAAGCGGAATCCAGATCCATGTACTGGAAATGAGCTGCCAAAACTGATCAAAAGATTGGTCTCCCAAGTTATTGAGAAACAAAAAGACTTTTTTATCTTCCTGAATGATCTCCTCCATCCTATCTGCTTACAGGACCTTCGTAGGTTTCGTCTTCAGAAGGTTTTGGTTTTGGAGGTTCATTTTCATTGGATGCCTGAGCTGTCTGAGGTTCTGTTAAGATATCTTTCTGAATATCATTCATCGGATTGAAATCTTTTGCAGCATCTTTTACTTTCTCAATTTCACGTTTGATCTCAGAAACAGGATTGTCTGTTTCTTTCATGATCTCGGTTTTGATGTCTTCCACTGCGCCACGCATTTTTCTTACACCCGAACCCAAGTCGCGTGCAATCTGAGGAAGTTTATCCGGTCCGAATAATACTACGATTGCTATGGCAATCAGTGCCATTTCTCCAATGCTTAATTCCATATTGTAAAATTACGAAAGATATACGAAATTGGATGTTAAATATTAACTTTTAATAAAATATTAAGCTGTATTAAAAATCATTCAAATAATCAACTTTATGTAAAGATAAGATAATCAAATGATTAAATTAAGAAAACTTTGTTTTCTATTATTGTAACTATGCAATAATTCTTTCTTTAAATGCAGTCTACACTTCTTCTTTTTTGATATTTTTTTTCCTGAAATTAATATAGGTAATAACTACGCTGATCGTCATTAAAATGAAAGCTAAGAAAAAAGGCGCACCCGAAAATTTAAAAGGAGCTTCGTCGTGGGTGAAAAAGTAAAATAAATTCGTCATCATCGGAGGACCGATAATGGAAGTGGCGCTCATTAAACTTGTTAACGAACCCTGTAATTCGCCTTGTTCATTAGCGGGAACACTTTTAGTAATCACCGATTGTAATGCGGGTCCGCAAATTCCTCCTAAACAATAAGGGACTAAAAATGCAAACATCATCCAGCCCTGTGTAGCAAATGCAAAAAGAAGCATCCCGACGGCATACAAAGCAAGACCGTAATAAATGCTTTTTTCTTCTCCCAATTTAGGCGTTGTCCATCGGATCAAGCCTCCCTGAACCAATCCTACGAGCAAACCGACCACTCCCAAAGAAATTCCGACCATTCTTTCATTCCAGTTGAATTTATACATGGTGAAGAAGCTCCAGTTGCTTTGTACGGCGTGTCCGGCAATGTAAATTAAGATCAAAGAAACTATTAAACCTGAGATTTCGGGATGTTTTCCTAAAAATTTAAAAGACCCGACAGGATTTGCTCTTTTCCAGTTGAATTCTCTTCTTTTATCTTTATCTAAACTTTCGGGAAGGATGAAATATCCGTAAAGGAAATTAAGCAGACATAATCCTGCAGCTGCGTAAAAAGGAACTCTGGAACCATAATGTCCCAAAAGACCACCTAAAACGGGACCAATGATGAATCCCAGTCCAAAAGCAGCTCCGATTAAACCAAAGTTTTTTGCACGGTCTTCATCTGTAGAAATATCCGCAATATAAGCACTCGCCGTAGTTACACTTGCGCCTGTAATTCCCGCAATAACGCGGCCTAAAAACAGCCAGACAATGGAAGGAGCCAAAGCAAGGAAAATATAATCTATTGAAAAACCGAAAAGCGAGATCAGAATAATGGGTCTCCGTCCGAATTTATCACTGAGATTACCGACAATCGGAGAGAAAATAAATTGCGTAAATGCATAGGCAAAACCAAGCCAGCCGCCATATTTTGCAGCCTCACTTATGTTACTATGAATAAGTTCTTCAATAAGTTTCGGAACCACCGGAATGATGATGCCCCATCCCGTAATATCAATCAGTAAGGTTATAAAAATGAAACCGATTGCGGCTTTTTTTCTCGAATTTTCCATACGTATACAAAATTATAAAAATATTGATTTCAAATAGTATTAATTATTTGTTGATTGATATTTGTTATTGTAACTGAATATTTGATGTTTTTGTTTAAAAGCAATTTTTCCGACTGCAACCCTAGTCCTGATTGCAGCATTTGTTTGAGCTCATTTTTTAGTTTTGGATTTCGGGCGCGGCGAAGCCGCGCCCGGAATCCAAAACTAAAAAATAGCGAGTGCGGAAAGCAGGAAATAACTCCTGATTAAATAAAGAATTTAAAAGAATAAAAATTAAGGAGAAGTTTTCAAAATCCACAAAAAAAGCCTCCCGAAACCGGAAGGCTTTTATTCTTATTTATTGTAGTATAAGTTATTTTGAAGCAAGTACTTCTTTATTGGTTGTTGATTTACCATGTACTTCATCTTCTTTTCCTGTTTTCAGGAAGTCGTAGGCAATTGCGGATGCCACGAAGATGGATGAATACGTACCGAAACCAATACCGATTAACATCGCAAACATAAATCCTCTAAGGTTATCTCCACCGAAAATGAAGATTGCCAGAATTACAAGAATTGTTGTAAATGAGGTGTTGAAGGTTCTACCCAAAGTACTTGAAATAGAATCATCAAACAATCCTGCCAATGTTAACGATTTCTTCTCTCTTAAATATTCTCTGATTCTGTCGAAGATAATTACGGTATCGTTAATTGAATAACCCAATACAGTAAGAATTGCAGCGATGAAGTCCTGATTGATCTCCATATTAAAAGGCATATACTTGTGAAGCAATGAATATGATCCCAAAATAATGATCGCATCGTGGAATAACGCAGCAACCGCACCCAAAGAGAACTGCCATTTTCTGAATCTTAATAAGATGTAGATAAAGATAATTCCTAAAGCTCCTAAAACGGCGTAGATCCCGTGAATTTTGATATCATCAGCAACCGAAGGTCCAACTTTCTCAGAAGAAATAATTCCTGCATGCTCTTTATCTGCAGATTTGAAATCTTTCAATGTGGTTCCTGCAGGTAAGTTTGATTTTAAACCTTCGTATAATTTTTGCTCAATTATCTGATCTGCTTTCAGAGATTCGTCTTCGATAAGGTAATCTGTAGAAATCTTTACCTGGTTGTTGCTTCCGAAAGTTTTAGCTTCAACAGAAGAGTTCTTTCCATCTTCCGTTTTGAATAAAGCGACTAATTTATCTTCAACATCTTCCGCTTTTACATCTTTATCAAATCTTACCACGTAGTTTCTACCACCTGTAAAGTCGATACCGTATTTGAAACCGTGTGTTGCGATTGAAATAATACAGATAACTGTTAAAACAGCCGAGAAAATGTATGCATATTTTCTTTTCCCGATAAAATCGATCCAAGTATTTCTGAATAGATTTTTTGTTGCCGGAGTCCATACAGAAAGTCCTTTTCCTTTAGACAATCTTGAGAAGATCATTACTCTTGAAAGCAATACGGACGTGAATAAGGTCATTGCAACCCCGATCATCAACGTCAATGCGAAACCTTTGATAGGTCCTGTTCCGAAGAAGAACAATACAACAGCCGTTAAGAATGTGGTTGTGTGACCATCGATAATCGCATTCAATGCGTGTTTGAAACCATCTTTATATGCTTCAAGAATACTTTTTCCTGCGAATAATTCTTCTTTTGTTCTTTCGTAAATGATAACGTTTGTATCGACCGCTACTGCCATCGTTAAAACGATACCCGCGATACCCGGAAGCGTAAGCGTAAAGTCGCCCGAATCCATAATACCGAAAATATAGAATAAGTTGATGATCATGGCAATTACTGCATAAACACCCGCTCCTCCATAGTAGAAAATGATGTAAACGATAATAATCGCAAAGGCAATCATGAATGACATCAATCCTGCATCAATCGATTCCTGACCTAAAGATGGCCCTACAACCGTAGCCTGAACTACTTTTGCACCTGCCGGTAATTTACCAGCTCCTAAAACGTCAACCAGTTCTTTTGCTTCCTCTTGAGAGAAGTTCCCAGAAATCTGAGTTCTACCGTTTGGAATAGCACCTACAACGTTCGGCGCAGTATACACTCTGCCATCAAGCGTTACAGCAACAGGTTTTCCAACGTTTTTCTCTGTTAATGTTTTCCATTCTTTAGCTCCTTTAGAATCCATCTGCATATCTACCACTACTCTGCTCAACTCATCATAGCTGATGTTTGCACTTTCTACAGCACCGTCTACCGGAGCTTTCTGGTTGATATTTCCTCTGATGGCATATAATACCAAGCTTTCAGCATCGGAAGCTTCCGGCTTGTATCCCCACATAAACTGTGTATATTTTATGTTTGCAGGACGTAAAGACTTTGCAACTTTGCTGTTTAAAATTTTGTTTACAACAGCGGTATCAGACAATTTTACGCTTCCTACAGCACTTTGGCTCATAGATTTTCCACCCTGCATGATATTCATGAAGTTTACATTTTTTGCAACTCCCATCGAATCTCCTTTTGCAGCGATCATAGTAGCTAATGTCTGGAAATAAGGATACACTTCAGGAGATTGCTGTACTTCCCAGAACTGAAGTTTTGCAGAAGTCTGAAGCATTTTCTTTACTTTATCGATATCCTTCATCCCCGGCATTTCAACAGAAATTCTTGCGGTTCCCGGAACTCTCTGAACGTTTGGCTGGATGGCTCCAAGCTTATCAATTCTGGTTCTGATTACCTCAAAAGCGGTTCCTACAGATGCATCGATCTTTCTTTTAACAATTGCTTTTACCTGATCATCAGGCGTGTTGTACTTTACTTCTGTAAGCGTTGTATTTCCGAAAAGTTCCGGATCTGCCAGCTTCAGATTTGTACCTTTTGCTTTGTTAATTGCATCGAACTGATCGAAGAAATTGTCGATGTAAGCTTTTGTAGAATTCTTCTGAACTTCATCTGTCTTGTTTAAAGCCTCAATAAGGATCGGGTTTGTAGAATACCCTGTAAGATCATTCACAAGATCTCTCTGGTTGATTTCCAAAAGAACGTTGATCCCTCCTTTAAGGTCAAGACCAAGCTTCATTTCCTTGTCTTTGGCTTTTGTGTAATAAAGTTTAGTGAATCCCAGATTCAGAGTATCCTTAGAAAGTTTTGCAATTTCTTTCTGATACTTCTCCGGATTGTCTCCTGCAATAGCAGTCGCCTGCTTTTCAATTTTGCTGGCGTACCATGTTGGTAATAGCTCATTTAAGCAAATTAACCCTAGTACAATAGCAACAATTGTAATAAGTCCTTTTCCTTGCATTTTGTTATAACTACGTTAAATTAAGTCGGCAAATATAATCATTTTCTTGAATTTTATGAATTTTTAACAACAGAAATCGTTTATTTTCAGATATATCGGCATTCTTATTTTCATTTAAGATTTAATAATTTTTTCGTGGTATTTTAATGAATTTTTCAATGTTTCATTGGTATGAAATTTTCATTCAGATTTAATACACTAAATATCAAAATATTATGAAAAAACTACTTTTTTGCGCAGGTATTTTTTCTTCCCTCCTCTTTAATGCCCAAAGCATTACTCTGGAAGAATTTGCGACCGGGTTTACGGCACCCGTAGAAATCACCAACGCCAACGACAGCCGGATGTTTGTTGTTCAGCAAAACGGAATCATTAAAATTTTACAATCGAATGGAACAGTAAACTCTACTAATTTTTTAAACATCAGCTCAAAAATCACTTACGGAGGAGAAAGAGGGCTTCTCGGACTGGCTTTTCACCCGCAATACCCGACAAACGGGTATTTTTTTGTGTATTACAATGACACCGGCGGAAATATTACTGTAGCCAGATACACCAGAAGTTCTGCCAATCCTGATATTGCCGATCCTGCAACTGAAAAAATTGTTCTGAATCTCCCTAAACCTTTTGATAATCATAATGGTGGAAGTATTCACTTTGCACCGGATGGTTATTTGTGGGTCGTTACAGGCGATGGCGGAAGCGGCGGCGATCCGAACAATAATGCCCAGAATAAGAATTCTCTTTTGGGTAAATTACTGAGGTTGGATATTAATTCCACAGGAGCCTACAATATCCCTCCCGGAAATCCTTTTGTGGGAGTTGACGGAGCCGATGAAGTCTGGGCTTACGGATTGAGAAATGCGTGGAAGTTTAATTTTGATACTGTTTCAGGTAACGTAATGATTGCCGATGTGGGACAGGGACAGATTGAAGAAATCAACAGGATGCCTTTAACACAAGCCGGAATTAACTACGGATGGCGCTGTTATGAAGGAAATAACACGTACAATACGGCAGGTTGCGCCGCACAATCAACGATGACTTTTCCTGTTGCAGCCTATGATCATTCCGGAGGAAAATGTTCGATAACGGGAGGTTATGTTTACAGAGGAACGCAGTTTCCTGCGTTGCAGGGAAGGTATTTTTTTGCAGATTACTGCTCTACGCAGATCGGAAGTCTGAATTCCGATGATTCGATCACGTGGACTTCTGCTTTTTCAGGCAATAATTTTTCAACGTTTGGAGTGAATAATCAAAATGAGCTTTTTGTAGCTGCCGTTAACAGCGGTAAAATTTTCAGAATAACCACGACAAGTCTGGGAACGAATGAGAACAGTATTTCAACCCAGATAAAAGTTTATCCGAATCCTGCTTCTAAAAAGGTTTTCATCGAGGGTGTAAAGGATAAAAACACAACGGTTGAGATCATCAGCTTTGAAGGAAGAAAGGTTTTGGAACAGGGAAAAATTGAAAATGACAACAGTATAAATATTTCAGGAATTCCTGCAGGAGTTTATTTTATTAATTTGAATTCAGGAAATGAAAAATCTTACAGCAAAAAAATAATAATTAAATAAATTTTCAAACAGTTTTTTAATAGGCTTCAGTCGGTTTTCTGATTGAAGCTTTTTAAAAAAAAAAAAAGAATTGAAAGAATCGGAAGGATTAAAATGAGTCTCATCCATAAAGAAAACCTTTCTGTTTCTTCATCAAATAAAAAATTCGGAATCAGGTTTACCAAAAGAAAAGCAGCCATAAAAAATACAATTTCGGGAACTGATATTGGCTTTGTCTCATGTTCATTCTTTTCAGATTTTGAGCTTAAAATCCAGAAAATTAAAAACAGAATCATAAAAGGGAAACTCCAGATTCTGTAAGTATCATAAGCGATGGCATGCAACAGTAACGGAATAAAAGAAACTGATGCCAAAAGTATGAACAACTGAATATTCTTCTGTAATTTGAATTCCTTAAACATCATCCATAAAGAAAAAAGAAGCGGAATTCCGTAAAATAATGTCGCTTTAGATATAAACAGCCTTTGGATAAAATGCACATACTGATCTTTAAGATAATACGAGAAGCTTTTTGTATAGGCTCCGGAAACAGAATCTGCAACTTTTGGTGAAATTGATGAGCTTTTCAGATAGCTGAAAATTTCAGAATAATAATTTCCTCCATAAATTTCCTGAAAAAAAGAAATTGAAAACACAGCAAAAAGAGGCAGAATAATAAATACACCAAATTTCTTTAAAAGATGTTTCGAAAAAATATCTCTGAATGAAAACTGCTGTATTGAAGTTTCATTCATAATAATGGAAAAACAACAGACAGGAAGCATCAGAAAAAGAGAAATCTCGTGAATAAAAATGCTGAAAACCGCCACCAACGAAGATAAAAATAACTTTCCCCGACCGATCAGGTACACTGATAAAATAGTCAGCAGGAAAATAACATGATCAAAATAGCCGATTAAATGAGCAGAAAAAACGATGTATTGGGAAAGCAGAAAAATGACAAAGAATAAAATCCTGTAAAAACTTTTCTGAAAACTTAAGGTGGATTTTAATGCAATTTTTAAAATTAAAAAGTACAGTAAACATAAGATCCCTGCTGAAAGAACGGTAATCGAAAACAGCCTCTTCTCACATAAAAAACCGAATAATTCTCCGGCTAAACCTCTTTTGATAAATCCAAATCTGTAATCCAGCAACCAATGAGATCTTGCCCATTCATTCGGAATCCTTATCGTTTTTGAAACGCTGAAAACCAGCGCATACAGATAAAGAAATATCAAAAGAAATTTTCTGTTCATGCCATTATATCGTCATCGAGAAAATTCTCGTTTCCGGTTTGTTTCTCATCATTCTGAGATCAAATACCATTGCTACATTTCTCGTAAAGGCTCTTCCTTTTTCTGTAATATGGATATGATGACCGGTAATTTCCACCAGTTCATCATTTTCCATTTCTTTCAGCATCTCAAATGCATTTTCAAGCTCCGGAAAAGAATTATTGATGTCAAAAGTGGTTTCCAACTGACACATCAGGTTCAGAATATGTCTTCTTACCGTAAGATCTTCATCATTCAGAATATGACCTTTCACGACAGGAATTTCTCCTTCTTCCACCATTTTCTGGTATTCTTCCACGGTTTTGATATTCTGGGCAAAAGCATACCAAGAATCTGAAATGGCAGACATTCCCAAACCAACCATCAACTGGGTTTTGCTTGAGGTATACCCCATGAAATTTCTGTGCAATTTCTTCTGAATCAAAGATTGATACAAATCGTCGTGTTCGAGAGAAAAATGATCCATTCCGACTTCGATGTAGCCTAATTCTTCTAATAATTTTTTACCGTCTTCGTACAAACGGCGTTTTTCTTCACCACTTGGCAAATCATTTTCATCAAAACCTCTTTGTCCGACACCTTTCACCCACGGAACGTGCGCGTAAGAATAAAAAGCCAATCGATCCGGTTTTAATTCCATCGTTTTGCGGATGGTGCTTTCCATCGCTTCCCAAGTCTGATGCGGAAGTCCGAAAACCAAATCGTGACTGATTCCTCTGTAACCGATTTCTTTCGCCCATTCCGTCACTTCTCTTACTTTTTCAAAAGACTGGATTCTGTTGATCGCTTTCTGCACTTTAGGATCGTAATCCTGAACTCCAAAGCTTACTCTTCTGAAACCTAAATCGTATAAAGTCTGAAGATGCTCTTTCGTGGTGTTATTCGGATGTCCTTCAAAAGAAAATTCCTGATGTTCGGCAATTTCTACCGTTTCAAAAATTCCTTCCAGTAGGGTTTTTAAGTTTTTCGGAGAGAAAAAAGTCGGAGTTCCGCCTCCCAAATGCAATTCTTTCAGTTTGGGCTTTTCGTTAAACAGTTTAAGGTAAAGCTGCCACTCTTTTAAAACACTTTCGAGATAAGGAATTTCAACGCTGTGTTGTTTTGTGATCCGTTTGTGACATGCGCAGAACGTACATAAAGCCTCACAAAAAGGAAGGTGAATGTATATAGAAATCCCCTCTTCCGCGTTACTTTCTTTGAATGTTCGGATCACACTCTGCTTCCACAATTCCGGAGTGAAAGAATTTTCATCCCAATAGGGAACGGTAGGATAAGAAGTGTAACGAGGTCCGGGAATGTTATATTTATCGATTAAAGAATTCATTTTCTGTTTACAATTTTAAGGTGAACCAATATCTGGTTTCACAATGCAAAATTAACTATATCTGATGAATTTTGTATCATGAAATATATTAGTCGTTTTTACGAAATTTATAATGAGTCTAAATATCCCGAATTTAAATATGTTTAATCTAATTTCGAAATTAACCACAAAAGGCACAAAAGACAATGTTAAAGCCAATTTTAATAATATTCAAAGTGCTCAAAAGAATAAAAATCAAAGATTTTAAAAACTATTGTGAACTTTTTCATTTATAATCATCAGGTTTAAATAAAAGGTTAGTTATCTTTTATATCTTTTGCGGTTAAATAAAAAGTTTAAACAGACTCAATATAAAAAAATCAAAGATAAGTTCAAAAAAATAATCGTTTTTGGAATTTATGAAGTTAAATTCTATTCTTTAGATTCAGAATTTCAATTTCATGACAGAAATTTTATCATTTCCTGCAAAAACAACGGTGTCTTGATTTACCCATTCACAAACAAAAAAGCCTTTCTCCTCCGAAATTTTCTTCCATGTTTTTCCGAAATCAGAAGAATAACTGATGTGTCGATCTCCGACAGAAATAATCTCTTTTCCTTTGGAATTTGGTTTTATTTTCACGCAGGTTGTGTATCCTGCATTTTGTCCGGAAGCCTGAATTTGCCAAGTTTCTCCGCCGTCATTGGTTGTGGCGATATTGTTGATATTAGCTTCCTGTTTTGTGTAATCTCCACCAACCGCAATCCCGAATGTATCGTCTAAGAAATCGATGGAATAGATTCCCTGAGAAGATTCTCCCTGAATAACCGGAGTATTGAAAATTTTAAACTGATTATTCTTAAAATTTAATTTTAAAATTCTTGATGCTTTCCCTCCTGTTGCAATCCATAAATAGTTTTTGGTGGATGAAATATTGGTATTGCTCGCCGCAAAAGCTGCTTCTCCTTCATTTAATACAACATCATTTTTAAGCATAGCCCACTTTCCGTTATCAAATTTGGCAAGTTTTAATTTGCTGTCCTTATCTGCATCACTGAAGGTATAAGCCAGTTTATCATTCACAAAATGAAGCGCATCATAAAAAGCTGTTTTCACAGTATCTCTAAATACTACTTCATATTTCAAGCTTTTTTTATCGATCTTAAAAAATTCAGCAGGACTTTCGATATTGATGGCATAAAAAGCCTTTTTATCCTGTCCCAAAGTACGGAACTGCAATTTCTTTTCCGATAATTTAATCTGTTTCTGATTGTCTGTATTTTTCAGATCAACAAAACCAAACCTAGAATCCGTTCCGCTGTACCAGACTTTGTTATCGTAGATTTCAATGGCTCTGATGCTGATTTTGTCGTTTAAAATTGTTTCTGAACTTTCAATCTGCTGAGAAAATGTAAAAATCCCGGAGAATGACAGTAAAAATGGTAAAAGCTTTTTCATATTCACAAAAATAAAAAATCCACAGAATTCTGTGGATTTTATTTGATCTATTTATAAAATTTTAATCTAAATCAGGTTTTTCTAACGGCTCCTGCTCTGCTTTGAACGTTTCGCCATAACCCACTTTGTGAAGTTTACTGTTTCTTAAACTGTAGGTAAAGTAAATGACCACACCAAGTGCTAACCAAGCCATGGAAAGGTATTTTGCCTCGTGACTTAAGTTCCAGATCAGATAAAGGTTGATGCAGATTCCTAATGTTGCGATTACAGGAAGTGCAGGAACTTTAAATGTTCTTGGCATATTCGGCTCTTTTTTTCTTAAGATCCAAACCGCTACACAAACCATTGTAAATGCGAATAAAGTACCGAAACTCGTCATATCTGCCAATTTACTAATTGGTGTAAACGCTGCAACAGTAGCGATAATGATTCCTAAAAGCATTAAACTTTTAGCCGGTGTTTTTCTTACCGGGTGAACATCGCTGAACATTTTAGGAATAAGACCGTCTTTAGACATTCCCAGGAAAATTCTCGATTGTCCCATGATCATTACCATCAATACAGAAATCAAACCTACAGTTGCTGCAATCGTGATGATGTATCCAGCCCAACCCTGTCCTGCAATTTCGAATGCATACGCTACAGGTGCTTTAATTGCATCCGGATATTTTCCTTGTGGATTGAAGTCTGAGTAATGCATCATCCCTGTTAAAACAAGAGATACCAAAATATATAATCCTGTACAAACCAAAAGTGAAACGATGATCGCAAACGGAACATCTTTTTTCGGGTTGATCGCTTCTCCAGCCTGTGTAGAAACGGCATCGAAACCTACATACGCAAAGAAAATTGCCGCCGCTCCGGAAATAATCCCCTGAATACCGTAAGCTTCTTTAAGATTTTCTCCTTCTTTTACCATTGTAGCAGCAGGAATGAAAGGATTCCAGTTATCTGCATTAATGAAGAATGCTCCTGCAATAATCACGAAAAGAACCGCAGAAACCTTCATGATTACGATAAGGTTATTTGCTTTAGCCGCTTCTTTAGTTCCTTTGATAAGGATAGAAATTACAAAAATTACGATAAGGAATGCCGGTAAATTCATTGAAAAACCTTCTCCTGAATAACTTGCAGGATCTGAGGTAAGGTAATCCGGAAGATGAAGACCGAACATTTTTAACAATTTATTAAAATATCCCGACCAGGAAACGGCTACTGTCATAGATCCCATCGCATACTCGAGGATGAGTCCCCAACCGATGATCCATGCAAATATTTCTCCCACAGTTCCGTACGCATACGCATACGCTGAACCTTCAACAGGCAGAATAGATGCAAATTCTGAGTAACACAACGCTGCAAATACACAAGCAATTCCGGCAATAATGAAGGAAAGAGCCAATGCAGGTCCCGCATGATAATACGCTCCGGTACCTGTAAGTACGAAAATTCCTCCACCAATAATAGCCCCGATTCCGATAGCTGTAAGACTCCATTTACCGAGTACTCTTTTGAGCTGACTGCTTTTCATATCATTTTCGAAAGCACTCATCGGTTTTTTGGTCCAAATTTTAGACATATTTTATTATTTATTAAAGATTTACGAAAATATAAAAAATTTAGAAACATTAACGTTTATTAATAATTTTTCCTTGTTAATTTTAAATTATGAAACTTAAAAATCTGATTTTCATAATATTTAAATCATTGCAAAGTAAGTGTTTTTTTATTTATTTTTGACCGCATGAATGTATACGATCTTTTCATAAAACCCTATGAAACCGCCTCTCTCACGCAGATTTTGCTGGAATTCTCGGCTACGGTATTCGGAATTTTAAGTGTTTATTTTTCAATTAAAAAAAATATCTGGGTTTATCCTACAGGAATTGTTTCAACTTTAATTTATGTGTATATTCTTTTTAATTTCGGGTTGCTCGGAGACTGTATGATTAATGTTTATTATACTGTAATGAGTGTTTACGGATGGATTCTTTGGGGAAAAAGTTCCCAAGATCACGTTCATGTGGAAGTAAGCTGGGCATCCAAAAAAGAATGGCTGTACGGAATTTTACTTTTCGTCTTAAGTTTAATTTTAGTAACGGTAGTGTATTATTTCAAGCCTTATATTGACAATAAGTTTTCCATGAAAGGTGTGGATTTAGGCTTGGATCATTTGGACTGGGGAAACTGGCTGGATGTGATTACAACTTCTATTTTTCTTGTAGGGATGTGGTTCATGGCGAAAAGACGCATCGAAAACTGGATTTTCTGGATCGTTGGAGATTTTATCTGTATTCCGATGATGATTTATAAGGAACTTGGAATCACTTCGGTTCAATATTTGGTATTTACATTTATGGCGATCCAGGGATACGCCAGTTGGAAAAAAAGTTATAAAGAAAAAAAGTACATTTAAAAACATGAAAAATTTATTTAAAATAGCATTCAGCTTAATTACAATGGCAAGTTTAACTTCCTGCGCGATATATTCGGATCCTTATGCCAATAATTACGGAGATCCTTATTATGACAACGGATATTATTATGCGCCTCAAGGATATTACGGAAACGGCGGATATTGGGGAAATGACGGATATTATTACAGAAACGACTACACGTATTATTATGATAACGGAATGCCTTATTATTACCAGAATTATAATAACTCCAGAAGAAAAGTATATGTTGAAAGAAGATCAGGATCGAACGGAACGACTTCGGCAAGACCTAATAACGGTTTCAGAGGCGGTGTAAACGACGGAAGTTCGAACGGAAGTTTCAGACCGAACAACGGACAGAATACCAACCAGAGACCGAATAACGGATTCAGAAACCCACAGCAGAATACAACAACTCCAAGACCTCAGAACAACGGAGGTTTCCGAAATAATTCGGGGAACAGCAATTCAAACAGTGGCTTTAGAAATAATTCCGGAAGCAATACGAACTCAAACAGCGGAGGATTCAGAAACAGTTCGGGAGCTTCAACTCCTCAACCGCAGACAACTTCTCCTCAACCAACCAGAAGCGGAGGCGGATTCAGATAAAACCATTATAAATAAGGAAACGGACAGCTAACACTGTTCGTTTTCGTTTTAATTATAGTAATTTTGCAATTTCAATTTTTAAAACAAACATTCTATTAAGAAATATGGAATTTTATAAATATCAGGGTACAGGAAACGATTTTGTAATGATAGACAATCGTTCCGGAGAATGGGATGATCTTTCCATTGAGAATATTCAGAAACTTTGTGACCGCCGTTTCGGGATCGGAGCAGACGGACTTATCAAAATAAACACCGCGAAAGGGTATGATTTTGAAGTCGATTATTACAACTCAGACGGTTCTAAGAGCTTTTGCGGAAACGGAGCGAGATGTTCCGTAGCTTTTGCTTTTTTCCTTGATATTTTTGAAGGCAACTGCAAATTCACTGCTATCGACGGGGAACATATTGCCGAAATCCACAATGGAATTGTAAAATTAAAAATGAGCGATGTTACTACCATTTCCAATGACGGAGAGGATACGGTGATGGATACGGGTTCGCCGCATTACGTGAAATATGTGGAAGATATCGTTAACTACAACGTTTTTGCGGAAGGAAACAGCATCAGAAATTCTGAAAATTATAAGGAAAAAGGCATCAATGTGAATTTTATGGAAAAAATTTCGAATGATGAGATTTTCGTAAGAACCTATGAACGAGGCGTTGAGGACGAAACCTACAGTTGCGGAACCGGAGTTACGGCTTCGGCTTTAACTTTTCTGCAAAATAACCATCTAATCTCTGTAAAAGTTAAAACTTTGGGCGGAAATCTGAAAGTATATGCTGAAAAAAACGGAGACACTTTTCAGAATATCTGGCTCGAAGGTCCTGCAAAGCAGGTTTTTAGAGGCAAAATAGACCTTATTTAAAAAAGTAAAACTTTTAATCATCATTTAAATGAAGAAAGCCATTCTTATCATCATCCTGCTTGTTTTTGTAGCAGGCGGATTTTTTGGATTTAAATTTTATAGAAAATATTACGGCAACAACATCAAAAAGGATGGATATGTTTTGATTCCTCATCAGGCAAATTTTAAACAAATCCTTGATTCTGCGGCGAAATATGTCGACAATAAAGAAGCTTTTGAAACCGTTGCGAAAGAAAAGGATCTCGACAAGTATTTCAAACCGGGACGTTATCATTTTCAGAAAGGTTTAGGGAACGCGAATTTGGTTAATATGATTAAAGCAGGAAATCAGAGTGAGAACAGCTTTAGAATTGGTGATTTTGGGGATGTTTATCAGATGATTGGTAAAGTAACCAAAAAAACAGAACTGGATTCTTTACAATTTGTGAATGATTTCAATTCGATTGCTGCCGAAAAAGGATATAACAATGCGGAAGATTTAAAAAAGTATTTCTTTATTGATACGTACAATTTTTTCTGGACGGTAACTCCGAAAGAATTTTTCAAAAAATTTGATGATCAGTACAATGAATTCTGGAACAGCGAAAGAAAGTCTAAAGAACAGCAATCCGGTTTAACGAGAGATCAGATTTATGCTCTGGCTTCTATTGTATACAAGGAATCGGGAGGAAAAAAGGACGAACAGAAAACGATTGCAGGATTGTATCTTAACCGTTATAAAAAAGGGATGAAGCTTCAGTCTGATCCAACGGTAATTTATGCGATCAATAAGCAGACAAATTTTAAGGAGCAGATCAAAAGGGTTTTTTATAAGCATCTGTCTACTCCATCGCCATACAATACCTATGCAAACAAAGGAATTCCTCCAGGACCTATTTGTGTGGTAGATAAAAATTCTGTGGATGCCGTGCTGAATGCAGAAAAGAACGATTATATTTTTATGTGTGCCGATCCTGCGAGATTCGGATACCACAAATTTACAGCGAGTGCAGAGCAACATGCTATTAATGCAAAAGCTTATCAGGACTGGCTGAATTCTAAAAATATAAAATAACAATCATATTAACTTTTTTTTAACAATTCTATAACTAACATTTGGCTTTTTAATTCGACATATACCTTACAAATAATAAATTAAACTTAGTATTCTGAAATTTAAACAGATTAACAATTTCACAATATTAAGTAAAATCTTTCACGATTTTACACAAAAAATACCTTATGAATCAGACGGAAATCATTAACATTTTTACAAAGAAAACCTTAGGGCTTACTTTTGTACTTTCGGCAGCGGCATTGGCTTTTGCACAGGAGAAGGTCGGTATTTCCGGGTCGGTGGTCAGCAAGAACAACCAGCCCGTTCCTTACGCTTCTGTTACCTTCAGTAACAAGGCAAACAAACAGTTCAGTGATGCTACGCTTACCGACGAAAAAGGTCAGTACAAGCTTGATCTTGCTCCGGGAGCTTACGATATTACTATTGAAGCAATCGATTACCAGAAAAGTGTAGTTAACAAACAAATTACTGTGGCAGGAAACATTGGTGCTTTATCAATCGACCCTGAAAAGAGTGCTACCAATCTGAAAACAGGAGACATTCAGGGAGTTGTGATCACAGCTCAGGCTACGAAGCCTTACAAGGTGGAACTGGATAAAAGAACATATGATCCGTCTCAGGATATTGTAAGTAAAGGTGGAAATCTTCAGGACGTCCTTTCCAACGTTCCTTCGGTTTCTGTAGACACAGACGGAACGGTTTCTATGAGAGGAAGTTCTAACGTAAAATTTTTAATCAACGGAAAACCTTCTGCCCTTCTTGGAATTGATGACGGAGCTAATGCTTTGCAGAGTATTCCGGCAGATCAGATTGAAAAAATTGAAGTAATTACCAACCCTTCATCAAAATTTGAAGCAAGCGGAACAGCAGGTATTCTGAATATTATTCTTAAGAAAAATAAGAAAACAGGCTTCAACGGAAGTGTTTTAGGTACTCTGGGATATTTACCTCAAACCAATTTAAATACAAATTTGAGCTGGAGAAAAGGAAGATTTACCTGGTTTCTTAATGGAGGTGGTGGCTACAGAGAATCTAAAAATACCCAAAGAAACAATGCTTATCTTTCTACAGGAGATTTCAGAGAAACACATAACGAATCGATTTCTAAAAGTAAAAACGATAACTACAATGCAACCGGAGGTCTTGTTGTAGATCTTACCGACAAAACTTCAATTAATGCTTCGGGAACAGTAAGAACTTTTGACGGAACCAATACCGGAAATATAGATTATAGCAATTATTCTTTCAGCAACGCGATTACAACAAGAAACAGAACAAGTGTCGGTACCAATGATAACCTTGCGTTTCAGGGAGATTTTGGATTAGATCATAAATTTAACGATAAAGGACATAATTTATCCTTATCATTGAGTTTACAGAGTAATCGCTCCAATAATGGAAGTTATATTTACCAGACTCAAAACAGCTTTTTTGATTTAGAAAATAATATTGATCAAAAAACAAAGAATAAAACATTAATCGGTAAAGCAGATTATGAACTTCCGATAGGTGAAAACTCAAAATTAGAAGCGGGTTACAGAATAGATGTTAACAACAACAACTATCAGAACCTTGTAATGCAGAAAACATCTACATTGCCATTCATGCTTTATCTTGATGATTACACATACAATGCAAAGTATGAAGAAATGTTCAATGCAGGGTATGTTCAGTTCAAAAGCAAAATTGGTAATTTAGGTTATCAGTTAGGTTTGAGAAATGAGTATTCTACTATTGATATTGATTATCTGAATATGTCGGGCGATACACAGAAAACAAAGAAGAACTACAATAATCTTTTCCCAAGTGTATTTTTGAGTTATGAAATCGCAAAAGACAATCAGTTTTTGTTAAACTATTCCCGCAGAATAGACAGACCGAGATCTTTCTTTTTAATTCCTAATCCAAGCTATAGCGATAATCAGAATATTTTTGACGGAAATATCGATCTGAATCCTTCTTATGTAGATTCTTACGAGTTAGGATACAGCATTTCAAAAAGTAAATTTACGATCAATCCAACATTGTATTTCAGACATCAGACTGATGATGTAAAGATTGTAACATACAACAAACAGGAATTAATTAATAATGTTCCGACAACAGTTTTCCATACCAAGCCTGTAAATATTGGAAGTGATGACAGATTCGGTTTAGATCTTAACTTCAACTGGGACACTACAAAATGGCTAAAATTCCTTGGAAACGTAGATATTTTCGGATATAACACGAAAGGTGTTTTCTTTGATCCGGCTTTAATAAGCGAACCTCTTTCTTTTGAAGGAAGCGGATTAGCCGTAAGAGCAAGACTTACTTCTACCATTAAAGTTGATAAAACATTAAGCTTTCAGCTTCAGGGTTTCTACAGAGGAGGACAAAAAACACAGAGTGTTGACAGAAAAGATATGTATGCTCTGAATTTTGGGGCTTCAAAAACCATCTGGAAAGGAGACGGAACGATTTCATTCAATATTCAGGATATTTTCAATACCAGAGCAATGCAATCTACATCTTACGGACCTGGATTCAGCAGAGATTCTTATATGCAGTGGCAGCCAAGACAGTTTGCAGTTTCGTTAACTTACAGATTCAAGCAAGGAAACGAAAAAGTAGAGCAGCCGAAACGTAAAAAAGACATCAACTCCAATGCAACCGGAGACGATCAGCAAGGACCAATGTAATCAATCCATATAACAACAAAAAATCCCGAAATTAAATTGAGGTCACTGAAAAACCTTTCATTTTACGACAGCCTATTTATTTAGGATGAAAAATAAGAGCTTATTACAAGATTTA
>NZ_JACLCT010000028.1:0-56434 GCF_014218915.1 Chryseobacterium sp. C2(2020) | reverse complement strand
AAAGAAGGAGCGTAAAACTATACGTTTTACACTCCTTTTTTATTGGTTAATAAAAATTTAGTTTTTCAGTGACCTCCTTTTCTAAGCCCGTTTTGTTGATTTTATATAAAAAATGAAGTGTCTTACTGAATGACTAATTTTAAGGTAAATAATTTTCTTGTGTATACTTTTACAAAATACACTCCTTTCGGAAGATTTTCGTTGACCAGAGAAAAACGCTGGTTATTAACATTTTTCGACTGATATAAAAGGTCTCCGTTGGCAGAAAGAAGTTCTATTTTTTCGATCGGATAATCACTTTTAATGAAAGTCGGTTCACCCGGTTTTGTAGGATTCGGATAAAGAACCACATTTTTCTCTGTACTTTTTGTTTCTTCTGTTCCAAGCGGTGTTCCGGTTACCTGAAACTGAACCCTGTTTGAAACTTCCGTGTAAGAATCGTTGGTAAACATCACCATATAATAATTTCCCGGCGTTGCAGGAACTGCTGCTCCGGTGATTGTTTTGGTTCCCTGTGTAATTCCGTCAAAATAAGTATAAGAAATAAACTGATCATCCGGAACCGAAATATTCTGAGGATAAATTCCCAGCCAGTCTTTGATGATTCCCGGAGAATCCGTCCATGAAGCGGTGATATTTTCCCCTAAACTGTAAACCGGCTTGTTGATCCAAAGTTCGGTCACCACATCCCCTACTTTAAAGAAAACTTTTTCTCCAACCGTCGTATAGCCGTCTTCCAAGAAGTACTGTGCATAATAATATCCTTTGGCAAGGCCTGTAAAATTAAGCGTTCCCGAAGCCGTTGTCACATAGCTCCACTGAGTAGAATTTATGGTTCCGGGCGTGTGTCCCATTTTATAAATTCCGATCCAGTCTTTGGTTAAATTCGGTCCGTTGGAGAAATTTACGGTTACGGTTCCGCCAACAGGATAAACATCTGAAGTTGTGCTTAAATTAACTTTCGGACCAACGTAGAAATTTTTTCTCGGCGTAATTTCCGTGTACCCGTTATTGGCAAAAAAACCTGCAAAATACTGACCTTTGGCAGCAATTCCGTTCGGGAAAGTGGCTGTTCCTGCGGTTTGTCCGTTAGTGTACATAAAAGCCTGAGAAGTTACGGCAGAAGGATTCTGTCCTTTTTTGTAAATTCCAACCCAGTCCTGATTATTTCCGGGACCGTCTGTAAAATTGGCAATAATGGGCTCGTTTTGAAGATATTCTGTTTTGTTCAAAGTAAATGTAGGGTTGGAAACCACACTTCCAGTTACTGTAAACTGTTTTACATCGCTCCATTCGCTCCACTCCATATTTCGGTCTCTGTAACGCACTTTTACATAATAGTTTCCGTTGGTTATTGAGTTGGCGGCAATGGTCGCTTTGGTAATGTCTACTCCTGCATTCAGGTTTTTCGTGACATCGGGAGTTCCGTTTCCGTCTTTTCCGAACCAGTTTTCGTAATCTCTGTAAAATTCTTTTTCGATGATGGAAAAATCGGCAGCTTTACTAATTAAAAACTGAGTGGTATTCAGCAATTCTCCGTTTGAGCTTGAAAATGTACTTCCGTTTAAAGTTAACGGCAATGTAACCGGCGCCGTAAATGTATTGGAAATAGAAGGTTTTGCAGGTTTTGGCTGGTTTTTATAGCGGTGGAATGTATCAATCAGCTCATTATATTTTTTATGATAAACCCCTCCGATGGAATAAGACTCCACATCTACTTTTCCTGTGTTTACATCTACTTCCACAATTTGGTAAGTCCAATCTGTTAATGTTTTCTGAACATCATCAAAATCCTGTTCCGTCGACATTCCCCAGTACTGATCCCATGCAACTCCTCCGGAAATAATCTGGTAATTCGGTGTATTTTTCAACTGACCTCTGTGGTATAAATGGTGATGCGCTCCGACGTGCATTAAATATTTTGAAGAAGAGGTTAAAAGCGGAACTGCACTGTTTCTTATCCACGTAGAAATATCTCCTACATATTGTTCCGCCTGATACGGTCTGTGGCTAAGAGAAATGATCCAGTCGACCGTAGAATCGCCGTTTGCAGCATTTAATACCTGTTGCAGCCAAGTCATTTGCGCAGAACTGGTATGTTCGGAACTCAAACTTATAAACAAAACATTTCCAGCCTGTTGTGCGTAGTAATTTTCGTTTCCTGAGCTAATGTTTTTATACTGAATTTCATCGATGTAAAAATGTGCATAATAGGAATTCATTCCCAGACTTCCGTACGTTTCATGGTTTCCCACCGTGGTCTGAATCGGAAGATAAGGCGATAAATTAATATTTTTCTTGAAATGAACATTTTCGTAATGATCCAAAGTTCCCACATCTACCTGATCTCCAACCATAAAGGTTAAAGCAATATTATCTGAAGGATCTGAAGCTGCGCCGAATTTTTCCTTTAATTTTTTATACGCATTTAAAGTTAAGGTATCGTATCTCGGTTCTGCTTTAATCTGGTTGTCTCCCATGATGAGAAAACGAATTTTTCCGTTGGCTGTTGCCGCCTGTCCCGGTAAAGGAAGTGTTCGGAAATTATACACCGCAGATTCGCTGGTTCCTGTTTTAATCTTATAATAGTATTTTGTGTTAGGCTGAAGATTTGCAATTTTTGCGGTGTGATAAAAATAATTGTTGTTATACCCTGTATCTGAAAAAATATTCGTTGTTCCTGTAAAAGTAACATTCAGATTATTGGGGCTGGTTCCGTAAAAAACGGTGGTTTCATTATTGGAAGAGGTTTTCCAGTTGATGATCATGGAAGTTGGTGTAGGATTTTGTAAGTAAGGATACAAAGCCTGCCCAAAAGCCATCTGGACGACGAAAAGGAAAAAGAAAAAATAATGTTTCATTTTTAGTTTACTTTTTATTAGATTTATTGAGATTAAAAATTGTATATCAATGAATTATCAAAATTTTTATTGTCTGATTTTATATTCGTGCAAAAGTAGAATTCACATGTAAACTGTATCTGATGGGAAGTTGAAGGAAAGATTAAATCTGGGCCGAAAAAGGGGTTGAAAATTTCATGATATTTAATATAAAATTGTTTGGAAAATTTCAAAAATGTTTTGTACATTTGCAACCTGTTATTCAACCTCTGACGAAGTCCGTGTAAGTTGCTTAGCTTTAACATTTTATTTATTAATAATGGATTTATTAAAGTACGTACAAGACAAGTACATTACAAAAAAAGAATTCCCTGAATTCAAAGCGGGTGATACGATCACTGTTTACTACGAAATTAAAGAAGGACAAAAAACAAGAACTCAGTTCTTCAAAGGAACAGTTATCCAATTGAGAGGTACTGGTTCTACAAAAACTTTCACGATCAGAAAAATGTCTGGTGATGTAGGTGTAGAAAGAGTATTCCCAATCAACATGCCGGCTCTTCAAAAAATTGAAGTTGACAGAAGAGGTAAAGTTAGAAGATCTAGAATCTACTACTTCAGAGACCTTAGAGGTAAAAAAGCGAGAATTAAAGACGCTGCTTACAAGAAGAAATAATTCAGACAACAATACATACGAAAAGAGACTGCTAATTTTTAGCGGTCTCTTTTTATTTGAATTACTATTATTTGGAGCTTTTTCCCGCTTTCCGCTGCAATCTTTTTTTTCAAAAAAGGATTTTTATTGCATCGGGGCTAAGAAAAGGATGCATTTTAAAACCACCCCGTCAAAAATTTCAGGAAATTTTTGCCACCCCTCCAGAGGAGGGGAATTCATTCATTAAAAATAAATTTATATATTCTCTCAATCATTTAAATTTTCAATCATCAAACCTTTTGCTTTTCTACTTAATAAATTCATACAGCGCATTCCAGAATTTATCATAAACTTCGATATGCGGAAGGTGTCCTACGTTTTCAATTTCGACTAGCTTGGAACCAACAATCTGTTGTTGTGTTTTCTTTCCTAATTCCTGATATTGCCCCATTTTCGGTTGCAGTTCTTTTGGAGCACGGTCTTTCCCGATTGCTGTTCTGTCTCTTGTTCCTATAATGAGTAAAGTGGGAACTTTTATGTTTTTAAATTCATAGCAAACCGGCTGATTATAAATCATATCCGAAGTTAAAGCTGCATCCCATGCGACTTTCGGATAATCAGGATGCAACGTCCATCCTGCAATTAAGTCTAACCAGGGTTGATATTCTGCTTTCCATTTATTGTCATAATAAAATTTAAGCTGATAATTTTTATAGGTTTCTGCGGTATTTTTTAATTCTGACTGATATGCCTGATCAATGCTTTGATAAGTAGCGAATGTTTTATAATCTTCCAATCCGATTGGATTTTCCAAGATCAATTTTTCGACTTTTTCGGGGTATTGTAAAGTAAACCTTGTTGCAACCATCCCTCCCATCGAATGTCCTAAAACAATAATTTTATCGATTTTTAATTTGTCCAGAACAGCTTTTGTATTTTCTGCCAACTGCGAAAATGAAAACTGGTAACTTTGAGGCTTCGAAGATTTTCCAAATCCTATCTGATCCGGAATTATTACTCTAAAACCTTTATCTGAAAGGTCTTTGGCGGTTCTTTCCCAATAAGCTCCATTAAAATTTTTCCCATGAAGAAGCATTATGGTTTTACCGTTTGACTTTTTAGGCTGAACATCCATGTAAGCCATTCTTAAATCGTTTTTCTGAGATTTGAAATTTAAAAACTGAACTTCAAAAGGATATTGATAGTTCGTTAATTCCGCATCCAGTGGTCTCACCTGTGATAATAGAAGATTCGTACTTATAACAAAAATTAATGCGGTAAATATATTTCTGTAATATTTCATAAACCATTTTATCTACTGAAATTAAAAAACCGTTCCAAAAGAAACGGTTTTCAAGTATTAATGATGATTTATTTAAGATATTTCGGCTAGTTGTTTGTCTTTTTTGGGAAGATTCATTAAAACAATGGCAAAAAGAATCAATATAATTCCCACCCACTGAATAAAAATAACTTTTTCTCCCAATAAAACAAAAGCCATTGTTACGGAAACCGGCAATTCTAAAGAGGAAACGATACTTCCCAATCCGAGTCCGGCATTCGGAAATCCAACATTAAATAAAATCGGTGGAATTATGGTTCCGAAAAGTGATAAAATTAAACCATATTTCCATAAAATTGAATAATTAAAGGAATGAATATGCTCTGTATTGTCTGTAAAAGTAAGGTAAAAAGATTTTAATCCTTCGAAATGCAACGGCCCGATCTGTGCAAAAAACAAGAATGCAAAAACAACAACTGACCCACCCAAAAGCATAATAATACTTTTTCTGAAAACAGGCAAATGTGTCGCTAATGTATTGGAAGTAAACATAGTAAGCGTATAGGAAGCTGCTGCCAATAATCCCCAGAAAATGCCTTTCCAATCCAAATCCAAGCTTTCGTTGATTAAATTGGTTGCTAAAATAGTTCCCACCAAAACAATAATTACAGAAACGATTTTTCTTGCATTGGGTATTTTTTTTGTCAGAAAACTTTCCACCACTACACTGAACCAGACAGACTGCATCAGCAAAACAATCGCAATGGAAACATTAATGTACTGTACGGCAATGTAATAAAACAAACTGGTGCAGCCTAATGAAGTTCCAGCCAACATTAAGTTTCTTACTTCTTTTGATGTTGGCGACGGCAATGCTTTTTTAGAGGTGATTGTCTGAATAAAATTTAAGACTAAAAGACCAACGATTCCCAATAAAAACTGTGATGTTGTAACTTCTGAAGTGGTGTACCCATCCTGATAAGCGAGTTTAACAAACGTTGCCAACATTCCGTATATACTGGCTCCAATCCCTACAAATAAAACTCCCTTTAATATATTTCTCTTCTGCATAATTCATTTTTTACAGCCCGCAAAGGTACGGATATATTATTAAATTAATGAGATGGGATTAATGTAAAAAAGTTACGGCGCGAGCGAAGCTCGCGCCGTAACTAAAATTTATAAATGTTCAGATTATTTTTTAACAATAACTTTTGATGCCGCATCAATACCGATGCCTTTTACTTTCACCATGTAAGTTCCGTTAATCAACTTGTCTGTCGAAATTGATTTCTTAGCATCCGGAGAAATTTTATCTTCTGAAGAAACTAGTTTTCCAGACATATCATAAATTTCAACACTTACTTTACCTAATGTATTGCTTGGGAAATTGATGAAGAACTCATTTTTCGCAGGATTAGGGTAAATTGAAATGTTATTTTTAACAACATTTACTTCGTCTGTAGCTAACACACAGTCTGCAGGAACACTGAAATCTTCTACCTGATCGTTGATATTGGTTTTCGAACCAGCAGCAGCATTTACTCCAAGGCCTCTTTTCGCAAAAGTTCTCCAGATCATGCATCTGTCTGCTCCTCCTTTAGCCTGATCTGCCGCTATTATAGCATTTCTTCCATCAATAAATGTTGGATTACAAATTTGGAGTTTTAAAGCATCTGTAACTAACTGTAAAACTCTTGAGCTACCATTTGTCGTATTTGTCATTACATCAGAAGAATAACCATATTTAGCAACATACTGCCAATGAAGATCCCAAAGCATTGAAGCCCAAACAAATCCGATGGAATGAACATCAGGAACTATTTGTCCACTTGTATTGGTATACTCCATTCCATTCGTATCACCATAGGTATAATCATTTATAGTAAAGTCCGGAGAATATCTTGCCGGTCTAATACCTCCTCCTGAAATTCCTTGTCCTACAGCATATGTTCCAATACCTCTAGGTACAGAAGCATTATCTCCGGCTTTATTTGTTAACATCAAAGCAAAGAAATCTGACCAGCCTTCACCCATCTGTTCTTTGTCTGCAGATGAATTTAAACAACCCGCACCAGTTCCTGTTAATCTATTGGAAATTCCATGTCCATATTCGTGAACTACTATTCCATTATCAAAGCTTCCATCTGGTGTCACGCTGCTCGCAGGATCATTTTTTAGAGTTACGTTTACAGTTGTATTAGCTGAAAGCTGGCTTTTAATATATTCACCTTCAGTATTTGAAATTAAAACGGATGGGATAGTAATCGTTGCATCAGTTCCAGACATATTTCCGACCGTATCACCATTTGTAGTGTTATTATAAATAATTACTGCTGCAGCTCCTGCGTTTTGTGCATTTTTTACCTTAACTGTAAAATTACAGCTTCCTCTTTCTACTAAACCAATCTTACCTGTTAAAGATCCTGCAGGTATTGCTGTACAGCCATCTAAAACAGAGGATAACTGGACATTTCCTGTAACACCCGTTGCATCTAAAGCATTTCCAAATGAAGCTGTCCCTGCAATTGGTTGACGAGGTACTGCAGAAGTTGGAGCATTATAATAAAATATTCTATTCACAGTTGACCAAAGATACATTTGCATCGTTGGTTTATTTCCATCACTAGGACTTGCAAAGTTTGCGTTATTTGTTCCCCCTCCGTCTTGCGCTTCAGCCTGTACGTAATCATTACCAACACCACCTAAACCAAAATTAGTATTTTGAAAGTTTCTTGCAGCTGGTGTAAATCCAAACATATAGAAAATATCGTGAATTTTATTATTGATATAAAATAAATTCGTTATTGCAGCACTCTGATTATTAAATGGATCATCATTAATGTTAAAAGGATAATTAAAGTTTCTTGTAGCTCCTCCATCTGGTGAAAAACCTGGCGCATTTAAAGCTGATGTATCCTCATAAGCATGTACATTGTTACCTCTGGTAATTGTATAACGAGTTGTGCCATCATAATGCCAACCTTCCGGAGAGGCAGTTAAGATCCATGGGTTACTTACAATTGATCTTGAACCAAATGTAGGAGCCTCTATAGGTAATGCAAAAACATTATAAGAAGCGTTATCAGGTGCTAAAAGTGAAAAACTATTCTTACTTTCCTCTTGCTTTAGCGGTCCTGCTGCAATAGTTTCATTATGAACATGACTATAATCATGAGAATAGGCATCATGATGGAAATTACAAGATAGATTTAAATCTAGTTTGCTGATAATATTTCCTGTGTTTGCATCCACTAAAATATCCCAATAGCTTGGAGAATTCGGCTCCGGAAAGGAAAATTGGTAGGCTAATTTTAAAGCTCCATTATCTTGTACATATACCAATCTCTGTTTTGCAGCCGGTGTATTATTTAAATCTGTATCATTATACCCTAAAATAGGATAATTCTGAATTTTTTCTTTCTGTAAGTTTTCAGATATTTTTTGAAGCGCGGTTGTTTTTGAGATGGACGCAGTATTTGATACAGATGATGTATAATCTTTTAAAAATGTATCTGTATAATAAATTACCTTACTATCTCTTACCAAAACAGTACCTTCCGCATTATAAACGGGAAGTCCGTTATAAGTCTGTTGGAATTTAATTACATTTCCATTCAATGACTTTGACTCATCTACATTATCAATCTTAAAATTCGCAAGATCTGATTTTTTATATTCTCTAATCTTATTTTGAGAAATATAATCCTTAATTAACTTCTCATTATCCTGTCCGAAAAGAACAGAAGGAAACATTGCAGAAACTACAAATAAAAGGGGTAAAGCTACTTTTTTCATATACACTAATAAAGCCGCTAATTTACATATAATTAACAATAAAACAATATTATATTTAAAATTATTTAAATAGATATTTAATTTGATAACATTAAATAAATTCTCATTATTTTGTGAATAAATCAAATTCAAATTCCCACATTATAGGGGCAATATTATCTATTGTTTAAAAGCAAAAAAGCCACTCAAACGAGTGGCTTAATATTTAAAATGAATCAGGTATTATTTACCTTCTTCCATTTTTCTTTTTAATTCTGCTAATGCATCGATGTCTCCAAGAGTAGATCTCTCTTCGTTTGAAGAGGATGAAACATTATTAGATCTGTTGTTAGAGTTTTCTCTTACGTTTTTCTTCTCTTCGTCTCTGAAGATCCCTGTGTGAGAAACTACTACTCTCTTGAATTCTTTGTTGAATTCAATTACTTTGAAATCAGCCTCTTCACCTTTCTTGATTTTAGATCCGTCTTCCTTCTCTAATAATCTTGATGGACAGAATGCTTCAACTTCAGCATCTTCGAACTGTACAGAAGCACCTTTATCGTGTACTTCTACCGCTTTACCAGCGTGAACTGTTCCTTCAGCATATTTAGTTTCGAATGCATCCCAAGGGTTTTCTGTTAATTGTTTGTGACCTAGAGATAATCTTCTAGCTTGGATGTCTAATTCAAGAACTACAACATCTAATTTATCACCAACCGCACAGAATTCAGATGGGTGCTTGATTTTCTTAGTCCAAGAAAGATCAGAAATGTAGATTAAACCGTCGATACCTTCTTCTAACTCTACGAATACACCAAAGTTAGTGAAGTTTCTTACAGTTCCTACGTGCTTAGATCCTACAGGATACTTAGCTTCGATATTTTCCCATGGATCTTTGCTTAATTGCTTGATACCAAGAGAAATTTTTCTGTCTTCTCTGTCTAAAGTAAGTACTTCAGCTTCTACCTCATCACCTACTTTTACGAAGTCTCCTGCAGATCTCAAGTGAGTAGACCAAGACATTTCAGAAACGTGGATTAATCCTTCTACTCCCGGAGCGATTTCTACGAATGCACCATAGTCAGCAAGAACTACTACTTTTCCTTTTACTTTATCTCCAACTTTTAAGTCAGCAGAAAGAGCATCCCAAGGATGAGCTTCTAATTGCTTCATACCTAACTGGATTCTTGTTTTCTCATCATCAAAATCAAGGATAACCACTTTTACAGTCTGTCCGTCCTCAAGGATTTCAGATGGGTGGTTCACTCTAGACCAAGAAAGGTCTGTAATGTGAATCAATCCATCAACACCTCCTAAGTCGATGAATACACCGTAAGAAGTAATGTTCTTAACAGTACCTTCAAGAACTTGTCCTTTTTCTAACTGAGCGATGATTTCTTTTTTCTGACCTTCGATATCTGCTTCGATCAATGCTTTGTGAGATACTACTACGTTTTTGAACTCAGGGTTGATTTTCACAACTTTGAACTCCATAGTTTTACCTACGAACTGATCGTAATCTTTGATTGGCTTAACGTCGATTTGAGAACCAGGTAAGAATGCTTCGATTCCGTGTACGTCAACGATCATACCTCCTTTAGTTCTAGACTTAACAAAACCGTTAACGATTTCACCTGTTTCGTGAAGTTCGTTTACTTTATCCCAAGCTTTAAGCGTTCTTGCTTTTCTGTGAGATAACTGTAACTGTCCTGTTTTGTCCTCTCTTCTGTCTACCATTACTTCTACCTCGTCTCCTACTTTAAGACCTTGGTTGTAACGGAATTCGTTAAGAGAAATAACACCTTCAGACTTGAAGTTGATATCTACGATAGCTTCTTTATCAGTTAATCTTACTACTTTACCAATTAGAACGTCGTTATCGTCTAAGTTGTTTAAAGATCCGTTGTAGATTTCTTCTAAATCGCTTTTCTCTTTTCTAGCATCAGCATCAAGACCAGATTCGAAAGAATCCCAGTCAAATTGTTCAGGTGCTACGTTTTGATTTAATAATAATTCAGCTGAATTTGTCTCTTTTGACATAATTCTAATTAAATTTGTATTCCTTCTCTTTCAACGGTCTGAATAAATGTGAATTGAAAAATACGGAAGTAATTAATTTTTAGTTATTTACTCTTCAAACCTTTTCGCCACAAAAGTGGGTGCAAAGATATGAAATTTATTTGAAACAAACAATAATTTCAAAGATCAAACAATCCAATGTAAACAACTGAAATTCAAACCATTTAATTTAATCAAAATAACTTTTTACTCCATTAAAGTCTTTTCTAAGGTTTCCTTAAACTCATTCTCATTGCTGTAATTGTAAAAAGGTACAGCAGTAATTAAATAGTTGTCCGTATGAATCTTCACAGATTTCTGCCGATTTCCGATCTGTTTCAGAAAATCTTCCTTCCATTTATCATGTCCTGTTAAATGTTTTCCTTTCGGCTCTATAAATACCTGAAAAGTAAGCTCCTCTTCTTCACGGCGAGTACAGAAAAGAATAAAATCCGGTTCAAAAGCCCGTCCCAATTGATCAAAAACTTTAATTTCCCTTTCATTACGGATCAGGTGAATGTTCTGATATTTTTTATTGAGTCCTTCAAAACGTCTCGCAAACAGTTCGACAAACTTTTTCTCCTCATCGGTTCCGTAATTGGCATTATAAGCATACCATGGTTCATCCAGAACAAGCTCTTCCTGCCCATTTGCTCTTACACTGCCTTTACTTACTCTGATTTCTTTATCCTTAAAGACATCCTGAACAGGCCGCGCATAAAATTCGGAGCCTTCATATTCTGTAGAATTCTTTTTGATCTCTGTTTCGATGTCCTGCAATAAACCATTGAGCGCCTGAAGATAATCAAAATGAGAAATTTCATCAAGCCGGTTTCTGCTTCCTGTAAAAGTGATTTCCAGACCTCCCAGATATTGCTCACTTTCAATAAATTCAAAAATGGAAACAAGGCTGGGAAAATAATGAGAAAGACGATTAAAACAGTAAAACGGATTTCTGCTGAGCGCATATCTTACCACATGATTCTGTATTTCCGTAATCTTTATATCTTTTGACTTTATCTTTTCCTCACCGGATATTTCTTTTTCATTTTCTGAAAAAACATTAGAGATCCTTCCGAAACCCGAAGAAAGCTGATAACGGTAATTCATTTTCTTCACTCCCAAATCTGCAAAAGATTTAATATTATCAAACTTTTTCGGTACTTTTTTATTGGAAAAAACGACTCCTTTCTGATATAATTTCGAGGTTTTAAATACAGGCTTCAGCTTTAACTGTTTTGTTTCGAGATGGGCTTCATCTTCATAAATTCCGGATTCTACCAGTGCTTTTTTAAGTTCGGAAATATAGCGGCTGTCTTCTTTTGTATGGTAATAAAGTTCTTCCAGAATTTTAAGATCATTTGAAATGTCATCATCGTATTTTCTGGTGAACTTGTCTTCACCTTCATTCAGTGCAAAAGGATAATATCTCGCACCGCGACCGATCAACTGCGCCTCCGAGAGTGTGGTTTTGCCGGGATTGCCGTCTTTTCCATCGCGGTCTTCATACAAACGTACAATATCAAATAAATTTAAAACATCCCATCCTTCATTCAGTTTCTGAACGGCAAATATGGCACGGATCGGGTTATTTTCATCTTCGAGTGTATTCAGAAGGATCTGGTTTTTCTCCGCTTCCGAATCATTGTTTGCACTTAGGCAGTTTTCTTCCCGAAAACAGGATTTTACTCTCTGTGCAATATCATTTTCCGAGATATTTCTTAACTCAAAAAACTGAAAAGCTTTCTGTACAACCGAGACGGACGAAGTTTTCCTGATGCTGGTTACCATCGTTTCAGAAAATTCATCGATGAGCTTGTGGAAATTTTCTTTGTTCTGTTCAGATTCTTTAATAGTTTTTTTCGCTTTGAAAAGTATCACCGGCTTTATATTAATACCATGTTTTGCAGCCAGTTCCTGACGGTAAAGATTAAGGATCAGTGCCTGAATAATCCTTTCTTTTTCATTGTACATTGAGCGCACAAGATTAATTTCTTTGGAAAATTTATCTTTTCTGAACTGTGCAAGATCATATTTGTAAAGGACTTTATCCTTGTATTTATTCATAATTTCCCGGCTTTCATAATCCAGAGTTGCCGTAAATTCGAGCAGGATGTTTTCAAAATTCTGATTCAGGATCTGTAAAACAGTTTCTTCCCAACTTCCGAAAAGATTTCCGCTTTTGGTTCCGCTGTTGAGATGATGGGCTTCATCAGCAATCAGAACAATCTTTTTATCTTTAAAATCTTCATACGTAACGCTGTTTTCTCTGGTATTATTTAAATCTGTATGAAGCTGTTGAATCGTCGTAAACTTAATATTGATATTTTCCTGATCCGATTCATCAAAATTGTCAATCTCTTTCAGTAAAACCTCTTTTCCATTGATGATAATTTTATCTGTGAACAAATATTTGGAAGTCTGTGAATTAAGAAAATTATCTTTCGTTTTCTGAATGATGTTATTGCTGTTGACAAAAAACAGAAAATTACGGTAGCCTTTTTCAAATAGATGAAGCATAAGACCTGCCATGACCATCGTTTTTCCGCTTCCGGTTGCCATATTGTACAGCAGATGAGTCGGTTTGTTGGGTTTTCCTTCAAAATTCTCCTGTTCAATATACATATGCCGCCTGAATGCCTCTTCCTGATACGGACGAACTTTAAATTTTAAATTGTCTGTAATTTCGTTGGGAATAACAACCTGCGCTAAAGATTTTTTCGCAATAGGATTATTGAAGACCTCGTGTAAATATTCCATGGTTTCAGTTTTTAATTTTATAGAAATCTTGAGTCACTATTTTCTCCTCTTCAGTACATTTGAAATTTTCATCATTCAAAGAAGAAAGATTAACGTAGAGCTGGTTTTTATCCAGCAGTTCGCAAAGATGCCGTTTCTGTTCTTTCAGGCTTAACGCTTTGAAATCATCGAGATGTTGCTCCTGTTTTTTGAGATCTACATTATAATTAAGAAAGGATCTGGATTTCATTTCTTCCCAAATCTGAAGAAGTTCTGCTGTGTCTTCCGCAGCTTCTATTTTTTCAATAAAAATCTGGTTGTATTTTTTTAGTTCAAGATAAATGAAGGAACCGCCGCCTTGCCAGTTGACGGATTTGGAAATGCCTGTCTTATCTCCTTGAATTACATTTTGTAATCGAACAACACTGTCATTTTCATCATAATTTAGCTGTTCAATTCCAATATATTGTCTTTTCATTTTGTGGGCAACGGCTGCTGTTGTACCGCTTCCGAGGTGGTAATCCAAGACAATATCATTTTCATTAGTATTGAGCTCCAATATTTGTTTTAGAAGCTTTTCCGGTTTTTTACCATTTTTTAATTTGACTCCACCTTCGTTTGCAATTCCAGCCCAAGAAATATGATTCCAAAAATTAGTTAATAACTCTGTAACTTTCATTTCTCCATCAATTTCTCTAATTTTTGACGAATAAAATGCTAAAGCACCTCCATTTATGATATAAGTTTTTTCTCCATCTTGCTTATCATATACAAATATCCGATTTCTATCTATTTTAGATTTGTCTTGTAATTTTTTTATTAATTGCGTGGGTTTATGTAAATCTCTTACACTCACAATATTGTTACAATTTTGATATGCATAATCTTCTATCATTTGCTGTAAGAATAATAAATAATTTTTACCTAATTTATTTTTTAATTCTTTTTCATTTTTATATCCATTTTCTTGAATAACCTTTTCTTTCAATGGAATTAATTTCCAATTTTCGAAATTTGAATCACTATTGTCTAAATATTGATTATAATTTTTGTGATAACCCGTAACAACATAATTTTTTTTAAATTTTACAGCTTTCTTATTTTTTGAATAAAAAAAGATATTTTCGAGTACATCAATTGGACCAGGATTAACAGCTTTAAAGCCTGATGCAGAAGCTACTTTTATTGCTATTTGCTGAATTTTATTTTCGTTACCAAAAACTTCATCTAAAAGAATATTTAAATATCCCATTTCATGATGATCACACTGCACAAGAATAACACCATCTTCTGTCAATAACTTTTTAGCAATTTCTAACCTGTTTTTAACAAAAGTCAGCCAGGAAGAATGATTGAATCTATCATTATATTTAAACCCGTCATTCCCCGTATTGTAAGGCGGATCAATATAAATCAGCTTTACTTTACCGGCAAATTCTTTTTTCAGGGAATGAAGCGCTAAAAGATTATTTCCTTTGATAATCAGATTATCGGTAATCGTTCCGTTTTCATTGCGATTGAATTTATCAAAATTATTTTCACCGTTTTGGTCAATTCTTTTGGCGTTGGTTAAGACTTTGGGATCGAACAGTTCGGTAATTTCGTCCTGCGCCAATGTTTCATTGAAAAAGATTTCTTCCCTTTTATCCTCTTCCCGGCTTTGTCCGCCTTCCAGAACACAATCCTTAAAAGGCCAAACTAAGGACACTTCATTCCTCTGCTTTAAGTATTGATTTCCAATGGTGAGTCCAACCTTATTTTTAAACTGGGTATAGCTGTCGTTAAGATAATTTTTCTGCTCCAGAAACTGGATAAACAGAGTTTGCTTAAAGACCAGAACATCTTTTACCTTAATGAAAAAACTTTCCTTCAGATCCGGATCTTCCAGAAGCAGTTCAATTAATTCTTCATCCAGATTCTGTGCTTTGCTGAGAACGACCCATTTTTTAACTTCTCCGTTGTCGGAAACGTAATTAGGCTCCTTTTTAATTTGATTTTCAAGAGTTTGATAGAGTTTCATGGTGATTAATTTATTGAGCCAAATTTATCATCTCCTTAAGCTTCCACATTACGGATTTCCGTAATTCCAATAAGTTTGAAATATCATTTTAAGCTTCTGAATTTTCTCCACATCTTTTATTATTAAGAAAAATATCCTAAAATATCAAACCATCATCAAACAGCAATATTCCTCAGCCGCGAAATAACTATCTTTGCACCATGGAATTAGAATCTATCTACGAAAAACTGCAGATTCAGGACATGAATCAGATGCAGAAATCTACATACAAAGCAACAGAAAACAATCAGGATGTTGTTCTGCTCTCTCCTACCGGTTCGGGAAAAACACTGGCTTTTTTATTTCCTGTGCTGAGAAATTTAAAGAAAAACAGTTCTGGAATTCAGGCTCTTGTTCTGGTTCCGGCGCGAGAACTGGCTTTACAGATCGAGCAGGTTTTTAAAGCGATGGGAACAGATTTCAAAGTTTCCGTGTGTTATGGCGGTCACGACAAAAAAATTGAGGTAAACAACCTGATTGAAGCTCCGGCTGTATTAATCGGAACACCGGGAAGAGTGGTTTATCATCTGAGAAATAATAATTTTGATCCGAAAACCATCCAAACGCTGGTTCTGGACGAGTTTGACAAAGCACTTGAGCTTGGTTTTCATGATGATATGGAGTTTATTTCCAATTCATTGAAAGGATTGTCTCAGAGAATTTTAACTTCCGCAACAGCAATGGACGAAATTCCTGCATTTACCGGATTAAAAGATGAAAAGATTATTGATTTTTTAAAGCTGAGCGAAGCAAAACCCGACATTCAGTTTAAAAAAGTAATGACTACGCCGGAAGAAAAGCTGGATACGTTATTCAATTTAATCTGTAAAATCGGGAACAAAAGAACTTTAATTTTCTGCAATCACCGAGAAGCAGTTGACCGGATTTCAGAGCTTCTCCGCCAGAAAGGAATCGACAGAGAAACCTTCCATGGAGGAATGGAACAGGATGAAAGAGAACGCGCCCTGCTGAAATTCAGAAACGATTCTGCAAGAATTTTAATCACTACCGATCTGGCTGCAAGAGGATTAGATGTTCCGGAAGTAGAATCGATCGTTCATTATCAGTTACCGCCGAAAGAAGATGCTTTTATCCACAGAAACGGTCGTACAGCAAGAATGAACGCGAAAGGTTTTGCCTATCTTATTATGACGGAAGATGAAAATTTCCCTTTCATCAAAAATAATACACCGGAAGACAGCGTTGCCGGATTTACCAGAGTGCCGGAAAAAACGCCTTTCCAGACCGTGTACATCAGTGCCGGAAAAAAAGACAAAGTGAATAAAGTGGATATTGTTGGCTATCTGCTGAAAAAAGGAGAACTCCAGAAAGAAGATGTCGGCTTGATCGAAGTAAAAGACACAACTTCTTATGTTGCCGTATCGAGAAATAAAGTCAACGCACTGCTGAAAAAACTTGCCAATGAAAAACTGAAGGGCAAGAAAGTGAAAATGGAAGTGGCGTATTAAGATTGAGGTTAAGGTTTAGATTAAGGCTGAGATTAAAACACAACGCTTATCTAAACCTCAACCTTAAATTTATCTCACTCCTCTTACCCGTGTCGGTAAAGTATAAACAGATTTTGAAGCGGTGATGAACAGAACTTCGTTATTTTTCCCTCCGAAAGTCACGTTAGAAGTCCAGTCTTCTTCGATGGGAATATGATAAATCTTCTTCCCATCTCTGTTGAATACATGAACTCCTTTTCCTGTCAAATAAAGATTTCCGTGCTTGTCTAACGTCATTCCGTCGGAACCCATTTCGCAGAAAAGTTTTTTCTCGGATAATTTTCCTTCGCCCAAAATATCATAAACATATGTTTTTCCGGCATCAATATCCGAAACATACAATTTTCTGAATTTTTCGCTTCCTACCACTCCATTCGGCTGTGTAAAGGTTTCAAGTTTGGAAATCTGTCCGTCTTTATTTCTGTAGTATAAACTTTTATGCGGAGTTTCCTGCTTAAAATTCACCCAGTAATCTCGTACATACAGAGGATCGGTAAAATACATTCCGCCAAACTCGTCATTCCAGACATCATTCGGTCCGTTCAGTCTTTTTCCTTCAAAGCCTTTCAGCAGAACCTGTACTTTTTTATCTTTTGAAATTTTCCAGATTTCACCCTGATCATCGGAACAGGTGATTAAATTATCATCTTTATCGAAATGTGTTCCGTTGGCTCTTCCCGTTTTATTCATGAACTCAATCACTTTATTGGTTTTCCAGTCCCAATAATAAATCTTATCATTCGGCTGATCCGTGAAGTACACATTCCCTTCTTTATCCGAGGAAGGACCTTCGGTAAAACTGAATTGATCCGAAACTTTCTCGGGCTTTACATCTTCATAAAACATTTTAGTGGTATTTACTGATTGACAGCTATATACTGCTAAAATCAAACCAAGCGAGCCGGTTTTTAAAATATTTTTCATTCCGCACAATTTTTAAAGCAGGCAATTTACGATATGTAAAATGAGATTCAAAGTTTATTTTCTCTTTTTGATTAAATAAAAACCAAATCCAAAATGTCCGAATTGTACTATTTCAGAAGCAGATCATATTAGTTCAGGAAACAATTATTGCAGAGCTTTGTATCAGTGAAAAACACTATAGGATTTTAGTTAAAAATATCTGGAAATGAGCATTTAAACTTTATTAAATGATTTCAGCCAGCTTTCAGATCAAATCAAAAAGATGAATACACAGAACAGCAATTTTCAGGCTCCGGAACTTTATGAGGAAAGCTTCCGGAATTCCGTAGGAACAATGGACGAAACCGGAAAAAGAAAATGGGTCTATCCGAGAAAACCCAAAGGAAAATTTACCAACTACAGAGATTATGTAACTTATTTGCTTTTAGCGATATTTTTCACTTTACCTTTTGTGAAAATCAACCACAATCCTTTTCTTTTATTGAATGTTATCGACAGGAAATTTTTTATTTTCGGACAGCCGTTTTATCTACAGGATTTTTTCATTTTAGCACTTGGAGCCGTTACTTCTGTTATTTTTGTGATGCTTTTCACCGTTGTTTTCGGAAGGATTTTCTGTGGCTGGCTTTGTCCGCAGACCATTTTTATGGAAGGGGTTTTCCGGAAAATAGAATACTGGATCGAGGGCGACCGTAATAAACAGATAAAGCTCGACCGACAGGAATGGAACAGCGAAAAAATAAGAAAAAGGCTCACCAAATGGTCTGTTTACGCCGTTCTTTCTGTGGTGATTACGAATTTCATGTTCATGTATATTGTCGGTTATGAAGAAGTTTTCAGAATCATTATCGAAGGTCCCGCAGAAAATCCTTTGAAGTTTCTTGCGATGATCTCTTTCACTGCGGTTTTCTATTTTGTTTTTTCTTGGCTGAGAGAGCAGGTTTGTACTCTGGTTTGTCCGTACGGAAGATTGCAGGGCGTTTTAATCGACAAACAGACCATCAACGTTTATTATGATTTTAAAAGAGGTGAAAACCGCTCCAAATGGAAAAAAGACGAAGACCGAAAAGCCGTCGGAAAAGGAGATTGTATAGACTGTAATCAATGTGTCGTTGTCTGTCCTACAGGAATTGACATCCGAAACGGACAGCAACTGGAATGCGTAAACTGCACCGCATGTATTGATGCGTGTGATGAAATTATGGTAAAAGTAGGTCTTCCGAAAGGACTGATCCGTTATGCCACAGAAGCGGAAATTGAAAATCAGGAAAAATTCAAATTTACCGGAAGAATGAAGGCAACAACGGTAATTTTAAGTTTACTGATCGGGTTTTTAGGATTTCTGATGTACGACAGAGGTTCTATGGAAGCGAAATTCATAAAACCGGCAGGATCAACATTTTTCATTAAAAACGGAAAAATTACCAATACTTTTATTTATACGCTTTTAAACAAATCCAACGAAAAGAAAACACTCACCATAAAAGTCTTGAATCCTAAAAATGCAGAAATCAATTTCTTTGGCAATGAAAAAATCATATTGAAAGGAGATCAGATCTTAAAAGGAAATATCAATATTTCTTTCCCTGAAAAAGAAATCCGATTTTCGAAACAGAATATGACGATTGGCGTCTTTGATGAAAAAGGAAATCTGGTAGATTCTTTCGAAACCGTATTTGAAGGTCCTTTTCAATTGGTATTGTAGGTATTTAGTTTGAGTGTTTGAGTGTTTTAGAGAGAAGTTTGTTGGAGTTAATTTCATACCATCAACAAAAATTAAGCTTTATATTTTTTAATAAATTGCGTGGGAGTCATGCCGGAAGTTTTACGGAAGACTCTCACAAAATAGGAATATTCTTCGAAACCAAGACGGAACGCAATTTCCGTAAGGCTTTCATCAAGATACATAAGCATTCTTTTGGCTTCCAGAATTATCCTTTCTGTAATAACATCAGTCGCTGTCTTCTGAACGACAGTTCTGGTAATTCTGTTTAAATGTTTGGATGAAATTTCCAGTAGAGAAGCATAGAAGGCAACGGATTTTTCTTTTGCAAAATGCTCTTCAATAAGATTTTCAAACTGTTGATAGTGTTTAAAATAAGAAATGTTAACCTCAGAATTTTCTTTTCCCAGCTCTTTTGAAAAAGCTCTTGTTGCCTGAATGAAAATCTGTGACATCAGTGAAAGAATAAAACCATCTTTCATCACGTTTTGAAGCTGATATTCTTTTTCCAGCGCACTAAAAAGGTGATTATTTTCCGTTAGTTCCGTTTCAGTAAGCTGTAATTTTCTGGGGAAATTTACCGATCCGAAAAAGGGAAAACTTCTGAGCTTCTGATTGACGTAATGCATTTCATAAAAGTCCTGTGAGCAGAAAAAAATATATCCGTCGATATCCTCAGAAAGTTCCCAACTGTGAATCTGTCCCGGAGACATAAAAAATAAGCTTCCCGCCGAAACATCATATTTCTGAAAATCGATTTCATGTGTTCCGCTTCCTTTGGTAAAGAGAATCGTGGCATAAAAATCATGACGGTGCGGTTTTTCAATATGCCTATGTCCCAAAACCAGATGTTCTTTCATTCGGTTAAAATAAAAATCCGAAGTGTTTTTACCCGGTTGAAAAAGATTGATATGCAGGACAGAGATAGAGTTCAATTTTTTAGAAATTTTTATCCTTCAAAAATAACAAAAACAATAAAACTTCCTGTACTATAAAAATGACTTTTATCCCCTGATTTACAAAGTAAAAAAAGAACTTTTGCCCTCTTAATTTGCTGTGGGATTTAAAAAATTTTTATCTTTGACCATTACGATTCTAAAAATGAAGATAAATTTACCTGATAAACTGTATTATTCAATAGGAGAAGTAGCGAAAGCTTTTGATGTAAATACTTCATTAATACGTTATTGGGAACAGGAATTCCCTATCATTAAGCCTAAAAAGAACAAAAAAGGCAACCGGTATTTCACTCCGGAAGACATTAAAAATCTTCAGATCATTTATCATCTCGTAAAAGAAAAGGGCTATACTTTGGACGGTGCCAAAATCGCATTAACCACCAACAGCAAGATCTCCGAAACCATCACCATCATCGACAGGCTGGAATTTGTGAAGGCTGAACTGCTGAAACTGAAGGAGTCTTTGGCGGAGAGGGATGAGGAATAATTGAATTTTAAAATTACAATAAAAGCTACTTTATGAGTAGCTCATTATTTATTTTGAAATATCATTTTTTTGGAGATAAGCTCCAAACTTGTCCTGATGATATTTCACAACCATTAAAAAGTGATTATCAAAAAATAAAGATATTCAATAGTTTGTAATAATTATAAAAGCTCACATTTATAAATTCAGTTAAATTATTTGGGTAAGCCGGGAGGAACCAATCTTTGAGTTCTTGTACTCAGGGTAGCTAGAAATGCTTCTATCTGACTTATTTCTTTCTCGGTTAAATGTAAAGGTTTCAGCATCGCCGATTTTTTCGAAACCAACTGTACTCCATTGTGTACAGTTGCTCTTTTTTTAGGCGGCTCCGGATTTCCTCCATTGTAAAATGTCAATACATCTCTTAAAGTACCAAAAGCTCCGTTATGCATCCAGGGACCTGTTCTGGTGATCTCCCGCAAAGTAGGCACTCTGAATTTCCCTGCATCCGAAGGATCACCGGTTACTTTATATCTTCCCAAATCTTCCTGTCTGGATCCCAGAAGACCGGTTCCGTCATTCTCAAACTGATTATTGGAAAAATATCCTGAATTATGACAGTTCATGCATTGTCCTTTTGTCCTGAAAAGATGCATTCCGGCAACCTCGTCATCTGTAAATGCATCTGACTGACCATCAATGAATTTATCAAATTTTGTCTGAGGGCTCATTAATGTTCTCTCAAAAGTAGCTATTGCCATTGCAATCTTTTCTTTTGTAACGGTTTTGGTACCGAATGCTCTTTCAAAAAGCGATTCATATCCTTTAATTTTTGCAATCTTGTCTGTTGCAATATCAATATGCTCATTCATTTCTTTATGATCCTGTATGGGCATCTGAGACTGCTGTTCTATGCTTTCAGCTCTTCCGTCCCAGAATAATGATTTCGCAAATGCGATGTTCATAATGGTCATAGCGTTTCTGGTTCCCAACTGTCGGTCATGGCCAAAAGACTGTGTTTTGTTATCCGTCCATCCCAGTTCCGGATCATGACAGGAAGCACAGGCAATCTGGTTGGAACCGGAAAGTCTGGGATCATAAAAAAGTGTTTTTCCGAGGAGGACTTTTTCTTTAGAATAGGGATTATTTTCAGGAAACTTAACTTTGGGAAGGTGCCCGATTTCTGAAAAATGAGGAACAGCAAGTTCGTTAAGCTCGGGCTTCGGCCACAAAGAAGGATCTCCGGAGGAATACAGCTTTCTGATTTTGCTGATAAATGACTGATCCTGAGAAATATCTTTATGTAGCGTGGTTTTACAATTATTAAGTAAGAAAATACTTACACATACAATTAATGTCCAACTCAATGCATTCTTCATTTTTCCTGATAATTTTAAGCAAAATTAATGATTATAAACGGTGATATTTCCACCTTAAGTTTAATTTTGCGTAGGTAATTTTTAATAATATAAATCTTTTTAGATTTTTAATTTTAATTTTAAAAGCAGTTCTTTCCTGAATAAATAACGTTTAAAGTAACATTGAAAATTGATGAATTAAAATATTTCTTCTGTTTATTTTTATTAAAAGTCTGCTTAGCTTAAACTTTTATTTAACCTCAAAAGTCACAAAAGATCTACTATTTTTTTATTTAAAGCTGATCATTATAAATGAAAAAGCTCACAATAGTTTTTAAAAATCTTTGATTTTTATTCTTTTGAGCGCTTTGATTATTCTGGAAACTCGCTTTAACATTTTCTTTTGTCCCTTTTGCGGTTAATTCTGAAATTAGTTTAAACAAGTTTTCATCATGATTCTTACTGTCGCTGTAAAGTTCATCTGTTTTTTCCTGATATAAAAAATTTTGGACAACCGTTTCAACGTCTAACAGAATATGAGAAAGGCTCTAAAAAAAACCGTTATTTAATATCCCGGATTCTGCTGCATAGCAGAATTAACACTTATTGTTGCCTGAGGAATAGGAGCTACAAATTTATTATTGGGATAGGCAGGATTACAGTTTAAGGATATACAGCCATCATTTCTCACAATATTTTTATGATTTCTCATCAGATCAAAGAAATACTGATTCTCAAAAATAAATTCTTTTCTTTTTTCTTCGAGAATGGCATCGAGAGAGATATTGGTAAGACTTGTGAGTCCTGCCCTGTTTCTAATGGTATTGATATCATTAAGTGCCTGTATATTATTTCCTGCATGAAATGCTGCTTCTGCCCGAATAAAATAAGCCAGCGTGAGACGATAGATTAAACTACCGGTTTTTATTTTATATTTTCTTGTAAAGTGGTAAGGAAGAGATACCGATACTCCCGAAATCTTTGTTGCAAGATTTTTGGTTTCAAAAAGAGTTTTTCTTTTATCTGAAGAAGAAAATAGGTTGTAAACATCATGAGAAGCTACATAGCTGGATTTGCTTCCGGAACTTATAAAGTTATAGAGCTGTGAAGCAGGAAAATCATTATTACTGTCATTGGCAAGTTCAAAGATAGATTCCGAGACAGCCCAATTATCCGCCATTTCGTTGCCTGGAGTAAGAGTGTATGAAGAATTTGTAATCAAATCATTACTGTAATTAATGGCTTTTTGCCAGTCTCCTTTCCAAAGGGCAATTTCTGAAGCTAACAGTTTAACCGCATTTGCGGTGAGAAAGTTTTTCTTTAATCCTGCCGGAATTGCTTTTTCGGACTGAAAAAGTGATAGAGCCTGCTCAACGTCATTTTCCAACAGAACAAATGTTTCTGCTGCGGTTTTTCTGGACGGATAGTCTACTCCCACTTTCAGCGGTTTTAAGTTATAAACGATTCCGAGGTGAGAGGCATCTGCTGTGTAGCTGTAATTCTGAGCGTAATATTTATACAACTGAAAATGCGCAAAAGCTCTCATTCCCAATGCTTCCGCTTTTATTTCGCTTATTTCAGAAAGGGTTGCATCTGTTAAATTGTCTGCATACTGCAGAATAAGATTCACATTATTAATAAGCTGATACATATTGCTGTAGAAATAGGCTAGATCACTTTCTGTCTTCTGATCATCAAACTGATATATATTGGAAACTTGGGAATCTATTGAAATATTCCCGGATGTAGCCGGAGAAAATTTGAAATTACCAGACAACAGGTCTCCGTAAGTAATAGCCGGTTCCAGAAAATAGGTGGATCTTAGCTGATAATAGGCTCCGTTTAAAGATTCGAGCATTCCGGTTTTTGTTCCGAGCTGCTCATTGATAGAAACACTCTCAACCGGTTCGTTATAAAGAAAATCTCTGCATGACGATAAACTGATTAAGAATATAATGGTAAAAATTGTTTTTTTCATAATGCTGATAATTAAAAATTAACTTTGAATCCAAAGCTGAATGTTCTCATTTCCGGATATAAATATCTGAACTCTCTGATGCCATTTCTTCCTTCCGGCGATTTTTGTCTGTACCAGTACAGCACATTGGTACAGTCCATAAATATACTTGCAGATTTTATAAAACTTTTTTTAATGACATTAACAGGAAGCTGATAATTAAGGCTGATGTTCTGAAGTTTCACAAAGGTATTATCATAAACATATTTGCTGCTGTTGGCAATAGTTGCCTTGCTTGTAGGTTTATGATTCAGGGCATTATCTCCGGGATTTTTCCAATAATCAAGTGCATTTACACTCATGTTCCTGTTGAAAAGAATACTGTATTTATCTATCAGTTCACCCTGTACCAAAACATCTCCTCCTATTTCAAAATTAACGAGAAAAGACAGCGTGAATCTTTTATAGCTTAAAGAATTACTGAAACCGCCGATAAAATCCGGTTGAGAATTTCCAATGATTGTATAAGTAGAAGAATCCGGCGTGAACTGATTGGCATCTTTCACTTCTCCGTTTACCAAAAACATATCCTGTCCGTTTGCCGGATTTATTGCGAGCCACTGATATCCCCAGATTGCCGATGTTGACGCTCCGATTTTTTGGGCTCTGGCTAGTGATGCACTGGAAAAGCTATCTTCCAAACCCAGCATATCCGTAACTTTATTTTCAACCTTTGAAATATTGAATGAAGTATTCCATCTGAAATTTTTGTTGGAGATCCAGTTTCCGCGCATAGAAATTTCAAACCCTTTGTTGTACATTGCCGCACCGTTAATTTCTGCTGAAGAATATCCTGTCTCCAGCGGAACTTCTCTTGAAACAATAATATCTGAAAGATTATTCCGGAAAACCTCAACGGTAAAATCTACCTTTTTGAAAAAACTGAAGTCCAGACCCATATTCCATTTTTCATTTTTTTCCCACGAAAGAAGCCTGTTGGGAGGCGATGAAGATTCAGGATATGCATAATCGTAATCGTAAATAAATCCGTTTTGAGAAACTGTATAAAGCCCTGAAGAGCGGTAACTTCCTATTCTCGAATTTCCTGTGATTCCCCAAGATGCACGCAGCCTCAGGAAGCTGATGATATTATTGGACTTAAGAAAATTTTCATTCGATAAAACCCATGAGGTTCCTATTGCACCATTGGTAGAGGCATTGGTATCCGGACCAAAAGTGGAGCTTTCATCCCTTCTGATACTGGCAGAAAGAAAGTATTTTTTATCATAATCATAGTTAAGCTGTCCGAAAGTACTTCTCCCCGTATTTTGGCGCGTTAGCGAACTATAGGTGTATGTCTTTCCGATCATAGGTTCCTGATAAGTGGAGTAATCGGAAAAATTGCTTCCTATATGAGCTGTTTTAGAGTCTTTATTCTTTCTAAGTTCAAAACCTGCAATACCGTCAATATGATTTTTTCCTGCGAAGTTTTTCTCATAAGAAATGTGGGCACTCCAGTTCCAGTTAAAAGCATCTGAAATATACAAACGGCTTCTCCCATAATTATTATTTGAAATTCCGCTTTGGTTAAGTCCTGATTTCCAGTCGACATTATTTTTTTTGGATATATCCACTCCGAATAGACTGCTTATTTTTAGCCCTTTTGCCAAATCGTAACTGACATTAAGACTGGAAAGCAGAGAATTATTATCAACATTCAGGATATTCTGATTGGCTGCAGCCAGAGGATTGGGAACTCCGTTATTTCCGGAAAGTGCATAGTCTCCGTTTGTCTGATATATCGCTCTGTCCGGAGCCAGTATAAAATTAAAATATGTATTGGGCTGCTGTTTAAAAAAATTGTTATAGGCAGCGTAAAGATTTATCTTCAGCTTTTTGTAGTTAAATCCCAAAGAAACGTCAATTCCTTTTTTTTCCAGCGAATTGAGAATTTTAGACTCATTGTTTTTTGAATAATCCAGCCCTACCCGATAATTAAAATATTTTCCTCCTCCGCTGGCCGTAAAATTGGTTCGGAAAAAATCTCCGTTTCCATTCATTACCTCGAACCAGTCTACATCTGTTCCGTTCCAGACATAGCTGCCTGTTCCGTTGGCACTGTTATTTTTATTGTAATCGCTGAACACCTGGGCGTACTGCTGCCCGTTGAGATATTTAATTTTATTGATGCTTTGGGAAACTCCGTATTGCGTACTAAATGTATAGGAAGGCTTTCCTTTCTTTCCCTTCTTGGTCGTAATGAGAATCACCCCATTAGCAGACTCTGCTCCATACAAAGCTACTGCAGCTGCATCTTTCAGGATATTGATGCTTTCAATATTATCTGAATTAAATCTTGCCAAAGGATTGATATTCATTTCAGCAATAGATCCTCCGTTAAAATACGAAGCATCAAACGCCATATCTTCTCTGATGATAATTCCGTCAACAATAATCAGCGGCTGTGTTGATGTACCGGTTAATCCGTTCAATGAAATGATACTTCCCAAACCACGGATATTGATGTTTACGGCTTTCCCCAATTCCGTATTATTAACAATCTGAACCCCGGGCGTAAGTCCCATAATCATTTTATCAATGCTTTCAAAAGGCTGAGTTGTTACAATATCTTTTTCGGTTAAACTCACGATAGATCCCACTACCTCTTCCTTTAACTTCTTTGTTCCGTAAGAGGATGTTACAATTACTTCTGTAATCATCTGGGTTTTTACCGAATCGTTATCAGCCTTAAGATCCTGAGCTTTTAAAGACGTCAGTCCACATATCAGTATAGCGCTTGCAATTTTTCTTTTCATTTGGGAGCCAAAGTGTAAACTAAATTTATTTAGAATTAATAAAATTAACACGCAAAAATAATTATTATTCTGTGAAAAGTTTTACACTTTACAATAAAAGAACATGAAAATTATCATGTTTCATCTTAAGTCTCTTTATTTCAGAGCAGAATTATCTTGGTTGAATGTACAAAAACTATGATTTAATTTTTAAATCTGAATACGCTAAAATCAAATTACTTGATAAAAGTGATGAGGCTATATTTTTAATTTTCTGATTTTTTAAATCAAAAAAAGGGCTGGAAAAATCCAACCCTCATCTTTTTTTTTCTTTTAAGCTACCGTAACCCCGAAAAGATGCCCTATTAAAGCCGTAATTCCCATCGCAACCGTTCCCCAGAAACAAATTCTGAGAACGGCGATTCCTATTTTTGAGCCTCCTGTTCTTGCTGAAATAGCGCCCAGAATCATCAGAAATATAATAGAAAAGCCATATTGAAAATACACCATTTCCTTTAAGGGAGCCACCAGTGAAACGATAAACGGCAGTAACGCTCCCAAAGCAAAAGAACCGAATGACGCCAAAGCTGCCTGTAATGGTTTTGCCTGTGTAATTTCATTAATTCCCAGTTCGTCATGAGCGTGAGCTGCCAAAGCATCGTGTTCCGTAAGTTCTGTAGCTACTTTCAAAGCTATTTCTTTGCTTACGCCTCTTTTTTCATAAATTTTAGCCAGTTCCAGAAGTTCAACTTCGGGCATTTCTTCAAGTTCACGTTTTTCGCGAAGGAGATCTGCTTTTTCGGTATCTTCCTGCGAACTTACCGATACATATTCGCCTGCAGCCATAGACATGGCTCCTGCAATCATTCCGGCAAGTGCGGCAAGGACAATCGTATTTCTGTCCGGTGAAGCAGCGGCAACACCAATAACGATACTTGTGGTTGATAACAATCCGTCATTCGCACCCAAAACCGCTGCACGAAGCCAGCCTACTCTGTTTACATAATGTTTTTCCAACTGATGATGCATATGCTTTAGTTTTTAAGTTAAAAAAAATGACTTGCTAAATGTGTTAACAAGTCAAAATTAAACTGATTTTTTATTTAAACCTTAAATTTAACGAAATAATATCAGACTTCATTCCGATGGATTTTGTGTAATGTCCGTATCGTATTTCCAGCATATTCAGTCTTTCTACGCCGAATAAACCGTTCTTCGGACTGATTCTGATTCCTGCCCCATAAAAATGGCTGTCGAATTTGGACAGATCGTAATTACTGGTGTAGAAATCGTCAAAAGCGGTATGCTGCTGATAAGGCGCAAAATATTTAGCTGCAGTCTGCGAATAGTAACGATAGAAAGGACTTACCGAAACAAACGGAGAAATCTTTACAGGCGTTTCCAGACTGAAAGTATTGGATTTCAAGCCCCAATCGTCGGTATAATAACGGTAATACGCTCTCAGAATCACTTTGTCTCCCAAGAAATAATTGGCTCTTACTCCCAAAGGAATTTTAAATCTTTTATCCGGCAAAGCTTCCTGATGAACCGATTTATCATTAAAGTAAACCCTGTGGAAAGGTAAACTTAAATATCCGGTCTGCTGAACTCCATCTGCCAGAAATTCAACCTGAAAATTCTGATTGATGATCTGTGAGTACGCCAGAGAGAAAGCAAAGGTATTTCTTCCGCTGGTTCCGTAGTTTTCGTGTTCGCCGCCTGTGCTTCCGTTGGTTCTCAATTCAATAGGAGCAATGAGTTTTACCTGATCGAGATATGCCTGAAATTTCGCCGTGAACTCTCCCATTCTATTCGCTGTTTTTTGAGAAAACCCGATGTTTGCACCGTAAGATGCATAATCGAATTCGAAAGAGGTAGAAACTCCTGCCATTAAAGTCGTTCCTTTTTCGGTATTTTCGCGGCTCCAGCTTAATGCCGGATAAATTCTGTTGTCTGCATGGGAAGCCGATGAATTGGCTTTCAGATCAATCATATCCGAAGATGCGGAAGTATAATGATCGATCCCGACACTTACATTGAATTTATTTTTGCGGTCTTTTTTATCGTATTTTACCATCGTTACATCAATCGTGTTGGAAACATCGGTCAGTTTTTCTGAACCGATTCCTCCTGTAACGGCAGAATTGTTTCCGTCCTGTTTGTAGTAACTAGAAACTAAATTAGCTTCATCAAAAGTCAGCTTTTTGGGCTGTTCGTTATTTGTGTTTTCCTGTGCTTTTGCATTAAAAATTCCGAAAAGAGCAACAACACTTATGATTATTTTTTTCATTGTAGATCACATTAAATTTTTACCATTCTCTTTTCTTAATTGCATCCGCAACCACCGCCCACTTTTCCGGCATTTGCTCCTGAAGAACCTTCTCTGTAAGACTGAAAGCTCAGTTCGGTCTTTTCAATTGTTCGGTTTCCGAGCACCATTTCGGCATCGTTGAGTTTATTTTTTTCGTATTCTTTTACGGTGGTACAGGAATTCAAAAACGGAATTGTCAATATCGAAAGAACAGCAATTGTTCTGTAATTTAAAGCGTTGAATCTTCGCAGCCCGGCTTGAACGGAGCTCTTTTTGTGAGGAACGAGCAAAAAAGCGGGAGTGGAAGACGGTGAAAGCTGCCCAAATAAATATCCGAAAAGCTTCTGACTGTTTTTTATAAGGTCTGTCATTTGTATTGATTTGTTTTTAAAGTTGATTTAATTGCCTTACTCTGAATCAGATAATGTGTGTTTATTTAACTCAATTTTGTTCTGATAACAAAGCATTTTATTTTAAATTAATGTTTTGAGATGAATAAATTCTATCCTCATCGTCGATGATGATACACTCCAGATGATTGATCTGATTAATCATACCGAGTGCGGCATCGATTCCCATAATACTGACGGGAGTCGCCATTGCGTCGGCAATTTCTGCATTGGGACAAAAAATGGTAACACTTTTTACGCCCGAAACCGGCATTCCTGTTTTGGGATTGATGGTATGAGAATATTTTTTACCATTGATGACCACGAATTTCTCGTAATTTCCTGAAGTTGCGACCGCCATATCCGTAATATTCATATAAGAAAAAGGCTGTTTTGCATTGTCGGGATCGGCGATTCCTACAGTCCAGGGTTTTCCGTCCGCCTGATTTCCCCAAGTCGTTAAATCGCCCGAAGCATTTACAATTCCGGAATGTACATTTCTTTCCTGAAGAATTCTTTTTGCCATTTCTGCGGCATATCCTTTCCCGATTCCTCCAAAACCGATGCGCATTCCTTTTTCTTTGAGGAAAACGGTCTGACTGTCGCGATCGAGAATAATATTCTGATAATTAACGAGTTTCAGATGATCTTTTATTTTTTCAGGATTGGGAAGTTCTTTCATTTCACGGTCGAAATTCCAGAAACTTTTATCGATTCCGCCGTAAGAAATATCGAAGTAACCGTCTGTAATTCTGCTGATTCGTAAGCTTCTTTCAATGAGGTCGAAAATCTCGCGGTCTACTTGTACAGGCTTTATTCCTGCATTTCTGTTGATGAGATTGGTCTGACTATCATCGCTGAAGGTTGTCAGCAGTTTTTCGATTCTCCGGATTTCATCAATAGCGGCGTCAATATGATCGTAAGCGGATTTTTCATCATTACTTACAACGGTAATTTCAAAAGCGTTCCCCATTAGTTTTTGAGGTCTTTTGAATTCTCTAAGCATCTCTTTTCTGTTATTTTTGTTTTTCTCTGATTTCTCTGATTTCTTTACTGAAAGCCAGTGCATTTTCTGAAGGCAGTCCTTCCCAGCTTTTCAGAATTTTCCCTTCGGAATTTAATAAAAGGGTGTACGGAAACAAGCCTTTTTTATTGTATGCATCGGCAAGAGAAGCATTTTCTTTTTTGAGATCCGCAGAAAGCTGATTTTTCTTATTTCTCGGGAAATCGGCATTGATATAAACGATCACTTTATCGGAATCCAGTTTTTTGAAATCTTCTGTTTCAATGATGTTTTTATGAAGCTTGATGCACGGAATACACCAGTCTGAACCGGAAAAATTAAGCAGAATAAGTTCTTTGTTTTCTGCTGCCGTTTTTTTTGCGATTTCCAGTCTGTTTTGTGCGTGGAAACCAAAGGAAAATACAACCATAAGAATGGCTGATACTATTGTTTTCATTACTGTAAAATGTTATAATGATTTTTTAGAATAAATGATGTGTTCTGATTATGATATAATCAGATTGTAAATGGATTAAGAAAATGATTTCGGCGGTTCCCAGACTGATCCTGCGAATCCTTTGTAGCAGAAATCTTCGTCCTTTGAAGGAATCTTATGCGATTTCCGTAAGCGGAAATTTTCCGTTTTTGTTTCAAAATAAAAGCCCGGATTGATCGTAAAAACCAAATTCAGCGGTGCAGAATGAATTACAAACGGCAGTTTTCTGTCTTTACCGTAATCTCCGTCTTTTGCAGGATGATCGTAATGTGCTCTGAAAAACGCAATCAGTGGCATTTCCGGATTAAGCTGTTTATGTTCCCAGTAATGTTCCACCAGAGTAGGAATCTTCAAAAGCTGATACAGCTCGGTTGTAGAAACCAAGAATAAGGATAGTAACAATATGGAAACCAACTTTTTCACCTAATCAAAGGTATAAAATCTTCTGTTAAGAATGATTTTAAATTAATCCTGATTATAACGCTAAAATATTCAATAAATTGTTCAGCTTTAGTTTATTGTTTAAATTATAAATTTGTTTAGAGGCTGCTTAGATTTTATTTTTACCATTAAGAGAATTAAGGCTTTTAAGCTTAAAAAACTTAATAAAAATCAATTTATTGATTAATTCATTACAATCAACTTAACTACCTGAAATTCTTAATATTAAATTTAAGAATAAACGAGTTTATTTAATTTAGAAAATTAAGAAAATCTATAAAACTTTTATTTAGCAATATTAAATAAGCTCTTAAATTAAAGTTGTTTAAAGCAAAATTTTAGAAAACTCTATGGAGTTTTATCTGTGTAGAAATCATATTAGCAGTACGTTCGGCGTTCCGTAGGAACGCTATCTTTAGAACATTTATCGTATTACAGATATCAATCCTACGGATTGATTGATACACTTATTCTTGTTTCTACACAGATTCTGCACCTAAAGGAGCAAAGCTATTTTACTCTAAGCTACTTCAAAATTTCACTTCATCTTTTTTACTTTTGCGGTTAAATAAAAAGTTTAAACAGACTCTATATATTTAACTGACGATTGATTATATCAAATTACTTTAAACTTAATATTTTATTCTTCTTCCTCCGTATTTTTAAGTTTCATCAAAAGCGTATAGGCATTTTTGGTCACGATCTTTTTATTCTTAAAATCATCAGAATTGAGAATCTGGATAAAACCGTTTTCCGTTTCGCCTAAAGTCACCGGAGTCAATCGGTACGTCTGCTTTTTAACCTCAACAAACACAAAGTCTTTGCCTTCAAAATTCACGATGCTTTCTTCCGAAACCGCATTGGAAAAAGAGGTGCTGGTTTCAATTTCGGCGTTCATATACATTCCCGGAACGAGACTGTGATCGTATTTATCGAAATGGCAGTGAACTTCCGCCAAGCCGCCCTGACTGATATCTTTGCTGATGAGAAGGATTTCCCCGTAATATTTTTTGCCCGGATCTGCATTGGTGTACGCTGCAAAACGCTGTCCTTTTTTCAGGTTTTCCAGATCTTTTTCGTAAACTTTAAGATTCAGGTGAATGTCATCGGGATTGATGAGCTCAAAAAGCACATCCGAAGGATTTACATATTTCCCGATATTCACATTCACTTTGCTTACAAAACCATTGATTGAGCTGTACACCGGAACGCTTTTCGTAATGTTTCCCGATTTTAAAGATTCAGGATTGATATTGATGAGTCTGAGCTGCTGTGCCAATGAATTCATTAAAATTCTCTGGCTGTTCATTTCAGACTGAGCGAGCTGCATCGCTTTGTCGCTGCTTGCCTGACTTTGGTTCAGGGTTTTCTGACGGTTATAATCCAGTTCTGCAAAATGTGCTTTGGATCTTGCCATTAAATAATCCTGCTGAAGCTGAATGAATTGCGGATTTTCGATCACGGCAATCACCTGACCTCTGGAAACCGGCATTCCCGGAAGAAGATTGCTGGATTTCAGATAACCGCCAAGCGGAATGCTTACTGAAACCAGATTTTGCGGCGGAACATCGATCATTCCGTTTAATTTCAGGGTTGAACCGATATTCTGTAACGAAAGTGTGGTTGTTTCTATCGGTGCATTTCTTAACTGTGCATCGGTTAAAGTCACTACATTTTCGTCTTTCGGGAGGCTTTTTTCCTGCTTCGGAGCTTCTTCTTTTTTACATTGAATGAATACAAAAAAGCTGATTAATAAGGTATATATTGAAATTGATTTCATTTTTTTACGGATTTAAAGTAAGGTATTCCAGTTCAATGGCACTTTGGTTAAGTTTCCAGACTGCATCGGTGTAATTGTTTTTAAGCTGTACCGCCTGATTCACGAGGATCACAAATTCGAGGTAATTGATTTCTCCGCCGATAAACTGTCTTTTTGCCGTTTCGGTAATGACATCTGCATTTTTAAGGTCGGAACTTTCATATTTTGAAACAATTTCCAGATTGGACTGATAGATTTCTCTGGCTTTTCTAAGCTGATTCTGAAGGTTGAATTCCGCGTTTTTCAGTTCACTTTCTGCAACAGACTGCGCAACTTTTGCAGCTTCAATTCTCGCTTTCTGACCTCCTGAAAATATCGGAAGCGAAACACCGACCTGAACCGAATGAAACTGGGGTGTTGCATTGTAGAGTTTATCATCCGGTCCTAATCCTTTAAAACTGTTCAGATTGTACGCCAATTGCAGACCGGGAAGCATTTTCGCTTTTTCCAGTGCGATCTGTTCTGTGGAAATATTTTTCTGCTGTTCCCAGATTTTAACCAAAGGATGATCCGCCAGTTTTTCGTTTAAAGAATTGGCAAACGATTTTGAATCTTCGGGAATGAAATCTGTCTCCGTATTCAAAAGCCACTGAAACTGGATCTTTAAAACGGCTAATTCCTGCTGCAATTGTTTTAACTGAATTTCTATCGCCGATTTCTGGCTGGAAGCGGTTGTTTTTTCCAGAATATTGCTCTCCCCTGCTTTCAGTCTAAGGCTCGCTTTGTCTGAAAAGTCGGTGTACAGTTTCAGGATTTCATTCAGCAGTTTTTCTTTTTCTTTCCAGTACAGAATGTTGTAAAAGGTAAGGCTGACTGCTTTTTTAAGTTCATATTCTTTCAGGGAAACATTCAGCAAAGATTTTTTCCATTCTTCGGTGTATACATTTTTCTGCTTTTTATACACTGTCGGAAAAGCAATATTCTGGGAAACGCCAAATTTCATATCGTTGTATGCACTGTTGATCTGTCCGTAATCGAACGTTACACCAGTCTGCGGAATGTCATTAGCCGATTTTATCAAAGCTTTAGAATATTCCGATTTCAGCTTTTCGTTTTTAAGATTTCTGTTGTTTTCCAGTGCGGTATTGATCGCAGTCTGAAGATTGATTGGCGTTTGCGCTTTCACTCCGAATCCTGCAAAGCTGAACAGCAAAATGAATACAGCCGTTATATTTTTGTGATTATTTTTCATATGTAGATATTTATTGTTTTTTAAAGGTCATATGTAATCGCGTTTTCTTCATAGGCGTTTGCGTTTTCCAAATGATGGCGATTTCATTTTAAATCCTTTTTCAATGGTTACATAAAGAAGCGGCAGTACAAAAAGGGTAAGAAAGGTTGCAACGAGCAGACCTCCGATCACCACGGTTGCCAACGGACGCTGAACTTCCGCTCCGGCTCCGTTGCTTAATGCCATCGGAATAAATCCTAAAGATGCCACGAAAGCCGTCATCAGAACCGGACGAAGTCTGGATTCTCCGCCATCAATTACAATTCTTACGATATTCCGGATTCCACTTTTGTATAATCTGTTGAATTCTGAAATGAGAACGATCCCGTTGAGAACAGCCACTCCGAAAAGGGCGATGAACCCTACTCCTGCACTGATGCTGAAAGGCATTCCTCTCAAAGCCAGAAGAAATACGCCGCCAATAATTGACAGTGGAATTGCGGTGTAAATCAGCAGACTTTCTTTCACCGAGCCGAATGCTAAAAACAACATCACAAAAATAAGCGCCAAAGCAACCGGAACGGCAATCATCAGACGCTGTTTTGCATTGTTCAGGTTTTCAAAAGAACCTCCGTAAGTCATATAATAACCTGTCGGAAGTTTTATCTCTTTGTTGACTTTAGTCTGAAGTTCTTCCACGATGCTCTGAACGTCTCTTCCTTTGATGTTAAATCCAACGACAATTCTGCGTTGTGCATTTTCTCTCTGGATTTGGTTAGGTCCGTTTTTTACTTCAACTTTTGCAAGCTGGGAAAGCGGAATCTGGTTACCAAAAGGAGTCGGAACGAGCAGATTTTTAATATCATCCACATTTTTACGAACTTTGGAATCGAGACGAACGACCATATCGAAACGTTTTTCGCCTTCGAAAACGAGACCTGTACTCTGACCTGCGAATGCAGCATTCACAATCCGGTTGATATCTGAAATGGATAAGTGATATTGTGCAATAACAGGACGGTTGTATTCTATGGTTACCTGTGGCATTCCTGCAATCGGCTCGATGTAAAGATTCTGAGCTCCGTCTACAGTTTCGATTATTTTCCCCAGTTTCTGGGCATTCTGAGAAAGAACGTCCAGATCATCTCCGAAAATCTTCACCACGACATCCTGTCTTGCTCCCGTCATCAGTTCATTGAAACGCATCTGCACCGGAAACTGGAAACTTACCGTTACACCGGGAACATCCTGCAGTTCTTTGGTCATTTTTTCTGCCAATTCAGGGAATGTAGAGGCAGAAGTCCATTCTTTTTTATCTTTCAGAATCACCATTAAATCGGCGGCATCCATCGGCATCGGATCTGTAGGAACTTCGCCGCTTCCGATTTTTGTTACGACTTTTTGTACTTCAGGAAATCTTGATTTCAGAATATGAGCTGCCTTCTGTGTACTTTCAATGGTTGTATTCAGATTACTTCCCGGCAAAACTCTGGTTTCTACGGCAAAATCTCCTTCTTCAAGGGAAGGAATAAATTCTCCTCCCATTCTGCTGAGAATGAAAATTGCCAATACGAAAAGTACAGCCACGATGGAGAATACCATTTTCGGAACTCTTAAGATTTTAAGCAGTGTTTTCAGATAGAGTTTCTCTACTTTTTTCATCATCCGGTCTGATAAGGTTGGCTTTGAATTTCTTTTTCTCAACAGCAAAGAGCTCATCATCGGAATGTAAGTTAGCGACAATAAAAATGCGCCTAATAAAGCGAAAGCTACAGTCTGAGCCATTGGCTTGAACATTTTCCCTTCAATTCCCTGTAAGGTAAGAATGGGAAGATAAACAATAAGGATAATGATCTGACCAAAAACGGCACTGTTCATCATCTTTCCGGCAGAATCGATAACAATGATGTCCATTTCTTCTTTTCCAACGGAGAATATTTTTTTGAATTTTGAATTATGACTGAACTGATGCAGGACGGATTCTACAATAATGACTGCACCGTCGATTATCAGACCAAAGTCCAATGCACCGAGACTCATCAGGTTTCCGCTGACTCCAAAAAGATTCATCATACAAATGGCAAAAAGCATTGCGAGCGGAATTACGGAAGCCACGAGCAATCCTGCGCGTACATTTCCGAGGAATAAGACCAGTACAAAAACAACGATTAATGCGCCTTCTGTAAGATTTTTCTCTACGGTTCCTATGGCGTTGTTTACCATTTTGGTACGATCCAGAAATGGTTCTATTACTACTCCTTTCGGAAGGGTTTTCTGTATCTGGGCAATTTTTTCTTTTACGTTTTTAATGACCTGATTGCTGTTTTCGCCTTTCAGCATCATCACCACTGCTCCGGAAACTTCTCCCTGATCGTTGAACGTCATTGCACCGTATCTTGTGGCAAAGCTGGTTTTCACGTCTGCCACATCTCTTATAAACAGCGGAATTTCATTGGTTTTGGAAGCAATCGCTATATTTTTAATGTCTTCGATATTTCCGATGAGACCTTCGCTTCGGATGTATAAAACGGTAGGACCTTTTTCGATATACGCTCCTCCTGTGTTTTGGTTATTGGTGTTTAATGCATCAAAAACATCGTTGATGGTGATTCCGTAAGCGTTTAATCTATCGGGATTGACGGCAATTTCGTATTGTTTTAATTTTCCTCCGAAACTGCTGACTTCGGCAACGCCTTTTACACCGAGAAGCTGTCTTCTCACGATCCAGTCCTGAATGGTGCGAAGTTCTGTAATGTCGTATTTTTTCTCGTAGCCTTTTTCGGGACGGATCACGTACTGGAAAATTTCGCCTAAACCTGTGGAAATAGGACCTAATTCGGGGGTTCCGATTCCCTGCGGAATCTGGCTCTGAACCTGCTGCAGCCTTTCTGCAACCTGCTGTCTTGCCCAGTATACATCGACGTCATCCTCGAAAACGATGGTAACGAGCGATAAACCGAATCGTGAAAAACTGCGGATCTCTTTTAATCCTGAAATGTTATTGTTCGCCTGTTCTATGGGAAATGTCACAAGTCTTTCGATGTCTGTTGCTCCAAACGAAGGAGCAATGGTGATGACCTGAACCTGATTGTTGGTAATATCGGGAACGGCGTCGATCGGAAGTTTGGTGACCTGATAGGAACCAATGCCTATCAATCCCAAAATCAACAGCGCAATGATGAGTTTGTTCTTTACAGAAAACTCAATGATTTTTGTAAGCATAATGTTTTGTTGAGCTTATTAGCAGATGATAGATAACTAGGTTATAGATAAATATCTCTATTTGAATTTACTATTCTAGCAAATGCTTATGAATAAATAATAATGGTCTGATACCAATTAATGCCTGTTTTAAGCACTGAAATTTATACTTTTTGCAGCCCGAAGTGCCTCATTCTTTTACCTTTAAATTTTGAATCGGCGAATCTCGTTCCTCGATTTGAGTGGAGCTCTTCGTTGGAACAAAAAAGCGGGAATCCTTCGACAAGCTCAGGATAAACTTCTGGCGGATTAAGCTGCCCAAATAAAAACGTGTATAAAATTTACCAATAAGTATCAGAAATCTCCCAAAGTAATATTTGAGAGGAATTCAGAAAAAAATCAACAAGATTTCGGCGGCTGCCAGATAGAATTGAGAATATCTTTATTGTAAAAGATGCTTTTATAAAAAGTCTGTTTGGATTTAATAATCGGGTTGGATTCTTTGTCAGACAACTGAAACGTAAAGGGTGTCGCAGGTGTACATACGATGATAAGATGTGCTGCGTGGGAAACAAACGGCAACTGCTGATCTTTGGTATAATCTGAATCTTTTACCGGATTATCGTAATGGATTTTGAAGAATGAACCAATGGTGAGTTTCGGATTCTCCTGTTTGTGTTCCAAATAATGCTCAATAAGAACCGGAATTTTCAAAAACTGATAGAGCTCGGTTGTAGAAACCAAGTATAAACTAAGCAATAGTATCGAGATCAGTTTTTTCACTTATGCAAAATTATAAAATGTTTCGTTAAGAATGGTTTTAAATTATAGTCTGTCTGATTTTTTTTGCTTAGGCACAGATGATTGATTGATTATCCGTTATTAATCACATTGATTGTTAATGATGGATCGCTAAGGTTATTTTTATTTAAATCATTCTTTCAAAAGCTGTTCAATTTCCTGATAGAATGAGTCTTTGCTGTAATCTGCCATTCCGGAATGGTGCATTCTTATCTTCCCTGTCTTATCTAAAATAACGGTTGTAGGAAGGGAGCCGCTGTATAATTCTTTGGGAATACTGCTGTTTGGAACCAGAAAGGGAATGCTGAATTTTTCTTTCTGCAGATATTTTTTACCCAAAATTATTTCATCATCAAGATTTACGGTAAGAAATACCATATTTTCGTTTGATCTGTACCGGTCATATAGTTTCTGAACCGAAGGAAATTCTGCGCGGCATGGAGGACACCAAGAAGCCCAGAAATTGATGAAGACTACTTTTCCTCTGAGCTGAGAAGTTTCAGTTATTTCTCCGTTTTCATTTTTCACACTGAAATTTGGCGGTACAAGTGAAGATTCTTCTGTTTTTTCTTCGATTTTCGAATTGAATAATCCTGTGGAAATCATTTGTCTCATCACCCATGCTTTTGCATCGGGATTTACCCATAAAAGGATGAGTACAGCAATCATAATCACTGTACTCCAGTTTTTTCTGATCCACAGAAGAGATTTCTCCATGGTTTATTGTGTAATCTGTTTTCTTACCTCATCTTCGGTTACCAATCCCAGATTATCCCAAACGATTTTATCGTTTTTATAGAGTTTGAGCACCGGAAGTGCAGAAACACTGAGTTGTTTACAGAGTTCTGTGTTTTCATCAACATTGATTCTTACGATCTTTACTTTATCCGGCATTTCGGCAGCCATTTTTTTGAGGAAAGGTTCCATTTTTTTGCACGGAGCGCACCATTCTGCATAGAAGTCTACCAAAACGGGCGTTTTGCTTTTCAACAAATCATTGTATTGTGTAAGAGTGATTCCTTTTGCGGTTGAAGTTTTGATCTCGGGAAGATCTGCGTTTCTCCATTTCATCATTCCGCCCTGCATTTCGTAGACGTTTTTATAGCCTAATTCTCTTAGTTTTGCGGCGGCGGCGGTACTTCTCGGCCCGCTCATACAATAAACGAAAACAGGTTTGTTTTTATCTAAAGCGGCGGCTTTTTCTATGAAATCTCCTCCGTTCCAGTCGATATTCATTGCGTTTTTCAGATGTCCGTTTTTAAATTCTCCGGAGGTTCTTACGTCCACTAACTGTGCGTCTTTGGTTTTATCGAGTTTCTGAGAAAATTCTGTTGCGGAAAGTACATTATCTGTTATACTTTGTGCTTTTCCGCATCCTGTAATGACTACTAAAAATAATGCAATGATGATGTTTCTGTACATTTTAAATGTTTTGTTTTATTAATCTTTCCAATTCGTCTGCCTGAAATACTCCGGACTGTTTCCACTTCACTTCTCCGTTTTTAAAGATCATTAAGGTGGGAACGCTTCTGATTCCGAATTGTGCGGCAACTGCCTGATTTTTATCGACATCTATTTTGATGATATTTGCCGAATCTCCGATTGCTTTTTTAAGATCCTGAAGAATGGGAGCCTGCATTTTGCACGGACCGCACCATTCTGCGAAAAAGTCTACCAAAACGGGTTTGTCCTGACTGATGATTTCCTGAAATTTGTTCATATTCTATTTTGTTTATTAATGGTTTTATTTGATTTCTTCATATTCAATTTCATCATTAATCTGCTTAGGATTTTTGGTGGAAACCGAACAGCTTCCTCCTGAACAGCATCCGATATTCAGCAATGGCATCACTGTAAAAATCACTCCTGTAATAATCAGAAACCACATTCCTGATTTTACCGCTTCAATGGTGAGGAATATTCCCATTGCCAATCGCAGAAGTCTTACAAAGTTCCAGTTTTTAAATAGATTTTGAAACATTTTTTGATTTTTTATTTTACCGTAGATTTCCTTCTCATTGAAAATCAACCTATATTTTTGATTTTCTGCATTGTTTTTACTACATTTTCTAAACTTCCGCCATTCACCACATTTGAAATACCGTTTTTTTCCAGTGTTCCTTTTGCCATGGCGCTTCTGTTTCCGCTTCTGCAGAATACAATGATCTCGCTTTTGTTTTTAAACTTTGAAATCTGATTTCTAATTTCGTTCAGTGGAATATTCTGTGCGCCTTTTACACTTCCTGAAGCGAATTCGGAAGGAGTTCTCACATCAACCAGAAAAGAATTGTTTTCCAATGCATTTTCCAGTGTGGAGTTATCTTTTTTGCCAAATAATATGGATAATAAGTTCATTCGTACATTATTTATAAGGACAAATTTCAGGATTAAAAAACTGTTTTATTGCTACTTTTGTTACATAAGTATTTTTCTAAATTACTCTGATAAAAGATTTACGAAAAAAAGCCACAGATTCCGAAGAACCGTGGCCTGAAAAATAGATTTTAGAGAAGATTATATGATGATAGAATTATGCAGTTACTTCAATTGCCTGCTCTTTCTTTTTAAATTTCTGAAAAAGGAAGATATTCCAGAGAATCATCTCATAACCGTAAACCGTATCTTCAATCGGGATGGTTAAGATCCTGATTCCCAGAAAATGTTCCGGATTATAATTTACGATCGGAGAATCCAGTCCTGTACCGGTAAGAATTCCGTTGACACTTAAAAAACCGGGCATTAAAATCAAATAAATAAAAGAGGCTTTGCCAATCCATCTTGCGTTTAGTATGAAATACAGTACAAACATACTGATCGCCGTCGTTAAGCACGTCATAAACGGATAGATTCTGTCTCTACAGTACAATGTAAGAATAATTAAAGTAACGATAGAAAAAATAACAAATATTTTCTCCATCTCCGGTTTCCAGTCGAGCTTAAAAAATTTATCGAGACAAAAATAGGTAAACATGCAGGAGAAAGGGATACAGAAGAAAAAAAGTATTTCTTCTATCGGCAGGTTAACAATTCTGAATCCTATAAGATATTTATCGTTAAACCACCACACTCCTATTTTGGTAAACCAGATGTCCCAAATTATAAAAAACAGGGCTACAATAGAGGAAGCAAGAATAAATGCTTTAAAATGTCTGTTGAATTTTATCTTATGATGAAAGGAAAAAATGAAGCAGACAATAATTGTAAAAAAATTAACTAACAGATAGGTATATTGCTGCATTTTCAGGTGGTTTGTTTTTTAAAATACATTTTGAAATACTTTACCGGAACCCAAAGAAATCCAAAACACTCCCCTCTTTCTTTTCCTGTATGTTTATGATGCTGCTTGTGCGCTCTTCTGATCGCCAAAAGATAAGGATTCTGCGTATTTCGAAGAACTTTAAAACGCTGATGAATAAAAATATCATGGACGAAAAAGTAAGCCATTCCGTACAGGGCAATTCCGACTCCGATGTAAAACCAGTGGTTAAAATTCTGCATGGTTCCGTAATACATCAGAACAATCGTAGGAACAGCGAAAATAACGAAGAAATAATCGTTTTTTTCCAATGGTCCGTCGTTGCTGTGATCATGATGATCTTTGTGAAGTGACCACAAAAAACCGTGCATCACATATTTATGGATAATCCACGTCATTCCTTCCATAATAAAGAATGTGGCAGCTACAATTAGAAAATTCATTATTTGGCTGTATTTTTATTAAACATCTCTTCCAAAATCTTATATCTGTACGTGAAAATATCTTCCACTTTTTTCTTTACCAATACAGTGTGTGCAATTTCTCCCAAAAATCCCAAAGGCAGTTCGTAATCCACCGTATCTTTCATAAAAATACCATTTTCATTGGGAATAAACTCGTGATGATGATGCCACAGCTTATAAGGTCCCTGTTCCTGAAAATCCGTAAAACTCTTCTGATAATCTACCTGAATAATTTTCGTTCTCCACTTCATTTTTATTCCGAACAAAGGAGAAACATAATAATCGATGTTCATTCCTTCGTAGATTTCGTCGTTTTCCATTTTGGTGCGGACAACAAAGTTCATCTCTTTAGGAGTAATTTTGGAAAGATTGTTTGCCGAAGAAAAAAATTTCCATGCGGTTTCGATATCACAATTCAACTGCTGCTCTCTGTATAATCTATGTCTCATTATTAAGGGTATAAAGTAAATGTATCTACAAAAAAGATGTTTTATATTGTACATAGCTGCTCATCATCAGAGAAAGTTTTCTTCCGTTGGATATTCTTATTCTCTGGTTGATAATTTTGGTAGCGGATGTTTTTTTAATCTTTCTGAAAAGCGAAATATAATATCTGTACGCCAGATAAACGCCGAATCTTGAGGATGGAGGAAGCTTTCTGATTCCTTCCAGCGCAATTTTGAACTCTTCTTCAATTTCTTTTTCAATCTGTGCTTTTACTGCATTATCAAAGTATGAAATATCAACATTCGGGAAGTAAGAACGGCCTAAAATCTGATAATCATCTTTCATATCGCGAAGGAAATTCACTTTCTGAAAAGCCGATCCTAATGTCATGGCGTATGGTTTCAGCCTTTCAAATTCATCAATATTTCCTTCTGTAAAAATATGAAGACACATTAATCCTACCACTTCCGCAGAACCCAGAATATATTCTTTATACAAATCTGAATTATAATCAATCTTCTGGAGATCCATTTCCATACTTTTCAGAAACTGATGAATCAGCGCATGATCTATTTTATATTGATGAACGGTTTCCTGAAAAGAGTGAAGCACCGGATTCAAAGAAATTTTATCTTCCAAAGCACAGAATGTTTCTTCTTTATATTTTGAAAGAAGTTTCTGCTTATCATGATCATGAAAACTGTCTACGATTTCGTCGGCAAGACGCACATAACCATAAATAGCATAGATAGGATTACGAATTTTCGGAGAAAGCGCCATAATTCCTAAAGAAAAACTGGTGCTGTACTGTCTGGTTGTTTCCCTGCTGATTTTATAAGACAGGTCATCAAAAAGTTTTTTCATAGTTAATTCAATTTAATTACTTCTCTGGCGACTATTTTACCTGATATAATGGACGGCGGAACACCGGGTCCCGGAACCGTTAGCTGACCTGTATAAAGAAGGTTTTTAACTTTTCTGTTTTTTACAGATGGTTTTAAAACTGCAGTTTGTGATAAGGTGTTGGCAAGACCATACGCATTTCCTTTATATGCGTTATAATCTTTTTTAAAATCTTCTACGCAGTAGCTTCTTTTGTACTCTAATTTAGCAATAAGATCTGAAGTTCCGGTATGTTTTTCCAGTCTTGAGATCATTTCAAGGAAATATTTTTCTCTCATCTCTTCAGAATCTTTAATTCCCGGTGCAACAGGCATCAGAAGAAATACGTTTTCTCCGTTTTCCGGTGCGGTATCTTTATCGGTTTTAGAAGGGCAGCAAGCGTAAAACAATGGTTTGGTAGGCCATTTTTTATCTTCGTAAATTTCATTGGTATGAAGTTCAAGATCGTTTTCAAAAAATAAAGTGTGATGTGTAAGATTGGGAATCTTTTTGTTAAAACCTAAATAATAAATAAGACATGAAGGAGCAAATACCCTTTTTTCCCAATATTTTTCGTCATAATTTCTGTGAGATTCCGGAAGTAAAGTTTCGGTATGCTGATAATCTGATGAAGCTATAACTGTTTCGAATCTTAATTCCTCACCGTTTATTTTCAGACCAACCGCTTTATTGTTTTCAAGAATAATTTTTTCTACATTGGAGTTGAAATGGAAGTGCACTCCGTTTTCGGTAGCGATCCGCATCATTGCCTGTGTAACTTTTGCAAAACCGCCCATCGGATACCATGTTCCCAATTTGTAGCCACCGTAATTCATTAAACTGTAAAGAGCCGGAATATCTTTTGGTGCTGCTCCTAAAAAGATTACCGGAAATTCCATGAGCATGATAAGCTTAGGATTTTTGAAATATTTTCTTACAAAGCGCTGAAAATTCGTCAATAAATCTAATTTTAAAGCGCTTTTTGCAATTTTTGGAGAAACAAATTCAAACCATGAATGGCAGGGTTTATTAACAAAATCTTTCATGCCGACTTCATATTTGTACTGTGCGTCGTTCATAAACTCGTCAAGTTGCTTTCCTGCTCCTTTTTCAATGCTTTCGAAAAGGTTTTTCATCTCTTCATAGCTTTCCGGAATTCCCATCACTCCGTCTGAAAATACCATTTCAAACTGAGGATTTAAAGAAATAAGGTCATAAAAATCCGAAGATTTTCTTCCGAAATCGTTGAAAAAAGCTTCGATAATATCGGGCATCCAATACCAGCTTGGCCCCATATCAAATACGTAACCATTATCCGTTGTAAATTGTCTGGCTCTTCCTCCCACTCCACTGTTTTTTTCGAAAACATGAACTTCGTATCCGTCTTTGGATAAATAGGAAGCCGCCGACAAGCCGGAAAATCCTGAACCGATAATTGCTACTTTTTTGCTCATAGTTTTAGTTTTTGAATGTGTATTCCTGATAAACCGTATTAATAAGATCTTTGCTATCAATATTTCTGGAAAATATCGGATGATGAAAACGATCAAGTTTGTTCAGAATACGTATAAGTTCCATTTTTTCTGTATGATTTAGGTTTCCTGCAACAATATTTGTAGCAGCGCGGATCTTCTCCATTTGTTTTTCCAAAGCCAGTCTCCCTTTTTCTGAGATGCTGATGTACTTACTTCGCTTATCGTCATCAGATTCGGTCTGCTCAATCCATCCCTGTTTTAATAATCTTGTAATAATGAGCATTCCCGCAGGTTTTTCCTGAATATTTTTTTTAATCAGCTCTGTTTTGGTCATTCTTCCAAAAGCTCTCAGATTAATCAGATATATAAATTCTTCCTGCGTAGAAAATTCGGAATCGGCTATTGCAGATTTAGAATAAGTTTTTGCATATCTGTTGAGATGAACCAAAAGCGTATTAATGGCACTTTCAGGACTTCTTCCATTCTCTTTTCCTTCCCAATAGGGTTCTGTCTCCTTATTCTTATTTTTAGAAGATTCTTTATCAGATATCCAAGCTTTAAATCCTTTAACATCTTTAGAATATAAATTTCCTGAATTTTCTGTTTCAAATTCTTCTAATAATCCTATTATGTCTTTAATCAAAGAATATTCCATTTTATAAAAATTAGTATACAAATATACTATTTAATTTAAAGTAATAAATATTTATACACTTAAATATTTTTAATTATCTTTAAAAATTATTAGATCTGGGTATGGAAAATAATTCTGATGCGGAAAAAGCAGTTTCTGTTGATTCTAAAAAGTATATTGATGATTATCTGCATTCCTGTGTAAAAAAAGAATTCGGATTGGATATCTTTTTTGGTGAAGAATATGAAATAATGCGGAATATTGTTTCCAATAAATCTATGATTGTCCCTACATTTTCCGATTCCATTATAGAAAATACCAAACTTCATGCTTTTCTGAAAGCTCATATTGCACACCTCAACAAGAAAATGTTTGCTTCTGAGATTTTCTAGAAACAACAATTGAAAACACTAAACTTATGAAAGGCGTTCTGAAAATTTCAGAATGCCTTATTTATTTCCAACCCCAAAATTCCCGATGTAAAACATCTCAATTCTGCATTGTTTATCTCCTGAAACAGTTCAGAAAAATCCCAATTCAATTTTTCAAAAAGATAAAACAAAACAGAAAGACAAAAGCTCAATTATGTTAAGTTTAAAAAATAAATAACTGAAATTCAAAATATTAAAATAAAATAGATACACAATAGGTAGGCTGTTTTTGTCTTTGAACAGGTTTGTTTTCGTTCCTTTGAACCAGAAAACATAATCAGTTCCAATTGTCCCGTTTTATTTATCCATCTGCAAAAAACTTTTTTAAAATGAAAAAAGTTTTTACTGTTTTTATATTACTGCTTGTTCAGTTCTGTCCTTCTCAGATTTTCGTATCAGAAGGAACATATATTTATGCAGAAAAAGAATCACTATTCGACTCAGTTATAACAAAAGTTCCGATAGATCATAAATTATCTGTTAAAATTTCGTCTGAAAAAAACAGCAAAAAAAGTCTCAGGGAAAGAAAAACAAAACATAAAGGTATTTCCAGAAAACTTGATTCGGTAAATAAAAGTACAGCAGGAAAAAAAATAGAAAACAAAGAATCTTCCGAGGTAAATTTTAAAGATTTCCCCAATACAAACAATCACTTTCAAACAACTAAGAGACAAAATTACGCTGTAACATCTACGCAGGTTTTTAAAGTTATAGACATAGCTGTAACAAAATATCTTGTAAACCAAGATTATGATTACAGTGAAGTAAAAATTTTAAACTCAAAAATTTTTCATTTTTTCTCACAACCAGCCAACGTATGTTTTTCTGTAAGACCTCCTCCTATTCTTTCAATATAAATGAAAAACAATTTGATGAAATATTTTGGTGACTATAACCAATAAATAAAATTTTTAAAATAATGAAATTCTTTACAATTTTTTATAGAAAACATCAAAAATTCAGCTTTGCTTTATTTTTGTTGTTATTGCTTTTAAGCAACATAAACAGCCTGAAAGCAGCGACTTATGATGTAAATAACAATGGAGACGGAACTGGTTCCTCAACAGTAAGAACCTTAAGATACTGCATTACACAAGCTAATTCGAATCCCGGAGCTGATATCATTACTTTTAGTGGATTAGGAACCGGGACTCATACAATTACTTTAACATCATCTCTACCTGATATTACTGGGCAAGTAAGTATTCAAGGATATACCGCAGCATCTGCAGCTCAAGGTCCTTTAGGGCCATCAAGTAGTCGCAGTATCAGAATTCAGATTAATGGAAATGATATTAGCTCCCATATGTTTGCGTTTGTTGGCGGGTCAGACGGATCTTCCATCAGTGGTTTGGCAATGTATAATACCAAAGGAGCTTGTATTTTCGTACCGGCGAATATTAATGGATTGCATATTTGGGGAAACTATTTTGGATTGCTTGGAAACGGCAGCGTTAGTGCTAATCCAGCCGATACCAGATTAGAATCATCAGCTCTGTTCTTTGGCTCGACTTCTGCAACTGCAACTATTTCCAATCTAATTATCGGAACTAACGGTGATGGAGGATCAAATGGTGGTACAAATGATGTTAATGAAGGCAATGTTATTGCCAATACTTATCGTGATGCGGTTGCCGGCGGTAGTGTTAACGGAATATTTTTTTATGGAGATGTGGGTTTAACATTAAACAACAGCAAAGTAGCAGGTAACTATTTCGGACTTTTGCCAGATGGCACAACAGTTTCGCCAATCGGACAAAACGTACCTGCTGCTGAAGGATGCCCAATTTCATTTATTGGTACAGTAGGAACCAATGTAACAATAGGAACTGATGCTAATGGTATATCTGATGCAGCGGAAAGAAATATTATTTCCGGAAGCACTATTTATGGGATTCAAATGGAAAGTGCAAGCGGAATCAACATTGCAGGCAACTATATAGGAACCGATTATACAGGTACAGTGGCAAAGCCGAATGCCACTAGAGATGGCTTTTATCCAGCAATTAATATTCAGCAAAGAGCCGGATTATTTGCACCTAATAATATTGTTGTAGGTTTCGATGACAGAATTCATACTGCTGTTGATGCCCCGTTTGTAAGAAATGTAATTTCTGGTAATGGCGGCAGAGCTGTTGTTGCTGCTACTCTTGCAGGTGCAACTTTAGCTACAAGAACAAATAATATTGTCGTTGCAGGTAATTATATAGGAGTTGATGCCACAGGAAACACAGCATTACCAAACGGAACATTCGGTACAGCACTAACTTTTAGTACCGGAGCCGGAGTAAGCTTAAACAGTGTTACAAATTGTAGGATAGGAACCGACAGTGATGGTGTTGAAGATGCGTCCGAACGAAATATAATTTCCGGAAATCTTAATGGAGCCGGAGTTTACTTAGCATCCAATAACTTTGCGGTAAGTAATAATATTGTTGCTGGAAACTATATAGGTGTAGGAGCAAACGGAACAACCGCTTTAGGAAACGGAAATGCAGGAGTGTATATAAACTCAAATGGAAATGGGGCTAACAATAATATTATAGGATCTAATGATGATAACACAAGGGATGATATTGAAGCTAATATTATTGCCAATAATGGATATAAATCCGGAGCAACGATACGTGGCGGTGTGATGATTACCAATAGCAGTAGTGTCGCTACCAATGCATCCAACAACAACAGGATTTCGAGAAATGTTTTTTATAATAATACGGGGTTACCTATAGATCTGGCAAGTTGGAACGGAACTGCGAATGATTATGGCGTATCACCCAATGATGGTGTAACAACAGCCAATCAGCCTAATTTATTACTGGATTATCCTGTAATTACTGCTTATAGCATTACATCCGCTACAACTCTGGATGTTTCAGGATATATAAGCATTTGTAATGGAAATGAATCTACAGCGGGGGCTACCATTGCAGGAAATAAAACCATTCAGTTTTATAAAGTTGCTGATGATGGCGACCAAAATGGAGCAATTACAAGTGGACTCTGTACCAGAGTAACCAGTCATGGTGAGGGAGTTCAATATTTAGGAAGCATTACAGGAGTTGCAAATGCTTTTAGTAATCAGACGTTAACATTTGTTTCAGGAGCTACATTTTCATCAGGTGATAAATTAGTAGCAATTGCGATCGATGCTAATGGAAATACTTCAGAATTTGGAGCTGCGGCAATAATTGCAGATTTAGCCGTAACAAAAACGGTAAACAGTCCAACAGCAGGAGTAGGAAGCAATGTAATCTTTACCATTACCGCAAGTAATGTAGGTCCGGATTCTGCAAGTAATGTTGTAGTAAATGATATTTTACCTTCCGGTTATACTTTCGTAAACGCCACAACTTCTACAGGAACTTGGACAGCTCCGAACTGGACTATTGGAAACCTAACCAACGGAGCTAATGCAACACTTACCATTACAGCAACTGTAAAAGCAGGAGGAAATTATTCTAACACGGCTACAATTAGCGGAACATCTACACAGGCTGATCCTGTTTCCGCAAATAATTCTTCAATAGCAACAGTAAATCCAGATTCTGATGGAGACGGAATTCCAGACAGTACCGATGTAGACGATGATAATGATGGAATTTTGGATACGGCAGAGTGTAGCGGAAGCACCATTCTTAATAGTACTTTTCCAACTACAGGTGGTAATACAGATACAGTACCTGACTGGACTGTTGATGGTACATATGGTGGTACTTGGGGTTCAGGTACGGGAAGAGTTAATCTTAACACCAATGGCCTTGAATTCAGAAGAGATGCAGGAACTACAACTACTTTATCAAGAAACATATCCAGTGTTTTCGGTACTACTTTTATCAATCTGAACAATTTGTATTGGTTTAGAACCACACAAGGTAATAATACAGGAGGTTTTAGCTTCACCGTTTCGTATGCAGGAACAGTTTACGCAACAATTTCATCCGCTACTGTTAATAATACAACATCGCCTATAGTTACAGCTAATAACGGAGCATCTGTAAATATAGCTTCTCTTCCGTTAGTAACATCAAACTCTACAAAATCTGCGAACAGCAATCTTATTATTGCTTTACCAAACAGCACTCCTGTTTCAGGGGATTTGGTATTTACTTTTATAGCTAACAGTGACGGTTCTCAAGTAAGAGATCTTGGAATGGGATCTGTAGTAATAAACTCATGCAGTGATACTGATGGCGACGGTATTCCGGATTATTTAGACTTAGATTCTGATGCAGACGGCTGTTCTGATGCAGGTGAAGGAAGTGCCGATATTGCCAATTCTGAACTGGTTACAGCAGGAGGATCACTCAGCGGAGGCAGCACAACCATAAACCAAAATCTCTGTGCTTCTGCAACATGTGTAAGCACAACAGGAATTAATATTGGCCTTCCGCAATTTTCATCATTGCCTACAGGATATAGCAATGCAACGGGACAAAGCATAGGAAGTTCTCAGAATACAATGGTAAAAGGATGCATTTGCTATGAAGATCCGACTTTAGTAGCGGGACAAAATTATCCTGTAAAGCAGGGAATTACAGTTTTGGGCAGAGCCGGAGGAAGCAATGCAAGCTGGCCGATGATCAGAAATTCAGCGTATACTGCACTAGAAGCCAAAACAAAAGGTTTCGTCATTACAAGAAACTCCAGTCCGGAAACTACGATTGCCATTCCGGTTGTCGGAATGATGGTTTTCGATACCGATGAAAATGCAGGTGCAGGATGCATGAAAATTTATATGGGAGCTGGAGCCGGCGAAGGCTGGAAATGTTTCAGCACACAAGGTTGTCCTTAATTCACTCATTTTTTGCAACCGTTTAAATGATGATTTATCCGGTTGCTTTTATTATCGTTTTTATTAATTTAAATTTTAAACAATGAAAAAGACCGCAATTATATTATTCGTTTTCATATTTGGAAAAGTTTTTTCGCAGGTAAGAATAGGATCTGCAAATTCTGTAGGAAATGTCAGCAGCACTTCCGTTCTTTTAGAATTCGGGACAGATAACGACAAAGGTATTATTCTTCCTTATACAGAAACCTTACCTTCAGGAACCAATAATTCTAAAGGAGGAACCTTTATTTTTGATGTTACTTCAAATACAGAGTATAAAATAAAAGTTAAAAATGAAAATACAGGCTGGACAGATCTAAGCGTTCGTTCCGGCTACTCTACCGTAATAGAAAATACAGTAAAAACACCACAGGCATTACCTTTAAATGATTTCAACGGAGCAAGGGCAATTATCGGAAATTCAGGCACATCTACGGACGGTGTTCTGGTATTGGATTCCCCAAATAAAGCATTGGTTTTACCAATAGTCTCCAATTTTACCAATATTAAAAACCCGTCTCCGGGAATGATGGCATTTCTTAAACATCCAACAGATGCAACGAAACACCGACTGATTATTTTCAACGGACAGAAATGGACGTTTTGGAAGCCTTAAGAATAAATCCAGTATTTTTTATAATTAAACAAAAGTACGTTTTAGCTACTATTAAAGCGGAATTTTACAAATAAGAGAGCAAACATACATTTAAAAAACATTCATATAAAAATGTAGAATCCTGATAGATCGATATTTTTTTCACTATATAAAAATATTGCTCTTATTTTGGTCATTAAATCAAAAATTAACAAAACTTGAACTTTAAAAATATTCATATTGGCTCGCTCATCAATCAGAGGATTATTGAGACGAATATAGATCTTACAAGAATTTGCAATTTCATGGGTAAGACAGAAAATGAAATTGAAGAAATGCTGACTTCAGAAAGCATAGATGCAATTACCATTTTGAAATGGTGCAAACTTCTGGAATACGATTTCTTCAGGATTTACAGCCAACATTTAATCCTGTACTCTCCACCTACCTCCGCATTGAATCTGATAAAAAAAACAACCCACAGATCCAGCCTTCCTTCTTTTCGTAAAAACATCTATACCAAAGAAATTATAGATTTTATTCTGGATCAGATCAATTCCGGAGAGCTTAGCAGAAGTCAGGTTATCGAAAAATACGGCATTCCCAAAACCACTTTATACAAATGGATTAATAAATATGAAAAGATTAATAAATAGATTCAATTCTTAAATAAAAAAGCCCATAATTATGAAGGAAATCCAGCCCAATTATAAACTTATATTTTCAGATATTCTGGAGAAAAAACATCCTGAAAAACGTAAAGAATGTGAAAAAATTCTCAGAAAAAAAACATTGTCAAGTTTTGATATCATCAACCTCAACACAATTATTTTCGGGAAAGAAGTTCAGAAAAAAGACGAAAATCAAAAGCACAAATCCTATAAGAGGTCTGATATAAAAAAAATTATAGAATACCAGAAAAAAAATAATCTGAATAATATTGAAACTTCCCTTCAATTTAAGATAAGCAGAAATACAATTTACAAATGGAAACTTTACGAAAAAAAGAATCTGATTTAAAAAAAGTTTCGTAAAACAAAAAAATAAAAACTGATTTTCAAAACATTACAGCAAATAGATACAGAATAGATGCCTATTTTTTTTGAGCTATCACAAAAGATTATTTTTCTTTGCAAACAACAAAAAGCAGGTAAAACACAAATGAATCCAATAATCACGGTGCAAAACTTTTTTCATTTCCGAAGAAAGTTTTGCTTTTTATAAGAAGGTTTTTTAATGTTTTAAAGAAAATTATTTTCTGAAAAATGGATAAAAATTCTGTCTGAAAAAAAAAGAAAAATGTACTTTACGTTTTTCTGTATTCACGAAAATCAAATCTATTTAAAAGAATATCCGGAAAGGACAGGTTTAATAATCTGTCTTTTTTTTAAATTATAACTGAATACTGTTAATTTTAAGTAATTTTATTTTGTGATGATTGTACTAATTTATGAATTCAAATAAAGCATTATTTTTTTTAGTCATTTTACTCTTTTCAAATTTTGTTTTGGGTCAAAAGTCCAAAAAGCAACTTGATTCCCTTTTCAGCCGTCTTTTGGTAATGCGTTCTGAAGGAAAACTGAACGAGTCTTTGGTTGTATGCAGAGAATTAATTTCAGGATATGAACGGCTGAAAGACGAAGAGAAAGCTCTAAAAACCTACATTATTGCAGCCAATGTATCGAGTAACCTTTATAAAACAAAGGAAAGTCTTGCTTTTCTGGATATTGCCGCAAAAAAAAATGAAGCATTGAATAATGACGATGTTTTCACAAAAATAAACGCTGAATATGGAAGAAATTATAAAAATCTCGGATTTTATGAGCTAGCTCTGGAATATTACCAAAAAGCGATAGATGCCGCAAAAAAAAGCAACAGCAAGCCCAATCTGGAGTATTGTTACAGTCTGCGTTCCGTTGTTTATGAAGAGCAAAAAAATTACTCCAAAATGTATTCGGATCTTTTTAAAGCCCACGAAGCAAATCCTTCAGCATACACCGCTTCAAGACTCGCCAAATATTTTACATCATTCAAAAAAAATACAGATTCTACAAAATTCTATTTGGATCTGGGAGAAAAATTCGATCTTTCTAAAAAAATAACCTCGTTCGAAAGATCAATCTTAGACCGGAACTGGGGAAGATATTATTTAGAAAAGGGAGATTATAAAAATGCAGTTTCCTATTTTGAAAAATCTCTTGAAATTTCCAAAAAGCTGAACAAACCTCAAGATATAAAAGATACCCACAGACTTTTGGCGGATGCTTATAAACTGATGAATCAGCCAGATAAAGCTACTGAAAGTTTAGAAAAATATACCACGATTAACGACAGTCTTTCTGTTGAAAAACAAAAAATACAGGATTTCCCCGTAAAAAAAATCATTCAGGAAAAAGAAATCAGCAATCAGAAAACGTACACCAAACTGTATTTTTTCATTGCTTTGACGATTCTCTTATTTATAGCGATATATCTTTATACTTTAAAAAAACATAATACCCGAAAAAGAGAAAATATTGCACTGATAAATACAAAAGAGGAAGAAAATCTGCAGCTTCAGCAAAAGGTAAATGAATCTTTTGAGGATATCATCGAGCTTGCCAAAAGCAACAGTCCAGAATTTTTCACCCGTTTTCAGGAGGTTTATCCTGAAGTTGTGAATGAACTGCTGAAGATTGATCCCAAATTAAGGGTCTCAGAACTCACTTTATGCGCTTTCATCTATTTGGGTTTTAACACAAAAGACATTGCAGGCTATACGTTCCGAACTGTGAGTACTGTACGAAACCGAAAGCATAACCTGAGAACCAAACTGAATATTCCGGCGGAAGAAACTACGGAATTGTGGTTTAAAAATCTTGGAAAAAAACTGTACTGATTCTAAACATATTAAACCAAAACTCCTCAAGCTTTTGAGGAGTTCAATAGAAAAGTAAAATGGGTGAAAAAACAAGTGTATCAATAATTTTAATCAAAATCAAGTAATCCGTCCGTGAGAATCTTCCACTGCATTTTCCCGAATCCGAAAATTCCGCCTAAAGCAATAAAAAAATTTCTTACTTTATCCCAAAAAGACGCATTGAAATTAGGACTTTCGTTCCTGCCGTAGATTGCGGCTTTTAAAATATTGCCTTCTCTGGAAATCAGCATGTTGGATGTTGCTGCAGGAGTATAAAAATGGGCAATATGACTTTTCAGCTTATTGGGCTGTTTGGAAGGTCTGCACATCATCAGATACGATTCATGTCTGTCTGTATCCCTGTGAGAAATATTGATGATCTCCACCCAATCATATCCTTTAGCTTCCACCGTTCCGGGACCCGGAATGGAAATTCTTATAAAATCACCTTTTCTGGGAATTCGGTCTGCAACGTTTCCGGAAGCATCAAAATGTTTAAAATCAGCAGAAGCTTTACCAGAGTATTCTTTCCAGCGATTGATGGAGAAAAAACGTTCTTTAAGAACAGCAAATTTTGAATTGATTTCTAAAATCTTACACTGTTTGGTACTTTCTGTATCGTGGAATCCGCCTTTCTTCTGGATCGGAACCCCCGGAATCTGTTTCGGCTTCATACTTCTTTCTTTGTGATTATTTACAAATTTAAAAATCTGGATATTAAATCATTATGAGCAGGATCATAGTAAATTTAAATAATCGAAATTTTCCTTTTCAAACATTCAAATAAAAATATCCTCAAAATCATTTTACAGATTCTGAGGATCTTCTTAAAAGTTCTTTTTTGATCTTTTCTATTTAACAGCCATCATCGCTTTTTCGGATTCCATCAAATGATGTTCCAGCGTTGGAAGCGTTGCGCTTGCAAAAGATTTTAATGATGCCTCAGAACCTGCCGAAGCTTCTTTTTTAAATGCCGCAATATCTTCTTTATGATCGCTTACCATAAGATTTGCATACGCTTTATCAAAATCTTTTCCTTTTTTGGTTTTCAGATCGTCATACATTTTCTGTTGATCGGCGTCCATAGCAGTCGGTAAAGTATAACCTACCGTCATTGCCCATTTTTTTAGTTCTTCATTAGCTTTGGTGTGATTACTCACCATCATTTCTCCCAAAGATTTTACGGTAGCACTTTCAGCATTGGTTGCAGCCAGTTTTCCCAGCATCACTTCCATCATTCCGCCTTTTGCAGCGGCATCGGCAAACATTTTGTCCTGATCGCTGAGAGAAGCAGAGGCGTTTACCGCAGGTTGCGCTGCAGTTGTAGCAGAATCGTTGTTCATCATTCCGGAATCTGCAGGAGAAGTCATTGCTGTGCTGTCTGTAGAAGTATCTACATTTGTCGTTTCATTTTTTTTACACGCTACCATTGCTGCGATGGCAAGAATACTTAAGATTGAATTTTTCATAATGATATTATATTTGTGGTTTGATTTTCGGGATATTTCTTTAATTGATTTCTAATCTGTAACAATTTGTCTGCCAAAAACTTAAAATAAATCCTGATATTAAAATAACGGATACCACAGTTTTTGATTAAGGCTAAATATTTTTCAGAAAATCATAAACTGCTGATCTCGGATTGGGAAGAAGAAGGAAAGGAATAAGGTGAAATATGATGCTTCAGCTCGAAACTGAATTCCGGAAACTGCTGTTTTCAATGGTTCCGTTGCTTGTAATATAACCTACTGTGGAATGGCTGCTGTTTTCAATGGTTCCGTTGCT